>JBBSCN010000017.1:0-28098 GCA_038250265.1 Cytophagales bacterium
TAAAAAAGCAGCTAAGAAAGTAGTTAAAAAGGTAGCCAAAAAAGCTGTCAAGAAAGTTGTGAAAAAGGCCGCGGCAAAAAAAATGCCCGTGGCAAAAAAACCAGCTCCTAGAAAACCAGCTCCTAAAAAAGTGGTAGCCCCTGCACCAGCTCCGGCTCCAGCACCAATTGAAACTCCAACTCCTGCACCTATGCCTGATACCTCTGGCAGTGAAACTAATGGGGGTTCAAGGATGGGCAATTAAATTTTTTTAACACACAGTAAAGAAAGCGATGCCGGTCATCGCTTTTTTTATGTGATCCAATAAACATAAAATTATGGGCCGTTTTGCCGTTAAAAGCTTTCTTTCGCGAAGTGAATTGCAACGCGAGAAAACGAAAGACTATCGCAACATCGTCATCATTCAAGTCATCATCGTGGCTGCCGGCCTGATCCTTTCCGAACCGGTTTTAGAGGACTCCAAAAGCGAAAAGTCAAAACTGATTATTTCTATTTTTTCGGGCTTTGCAGCGACCTATGCATTTCTGCAATGGGATCTGCTCCGCAATTTTACCAATAGCAGACCGATTATCATCTTCATTCTAGCAACGCTAACGATCACCATTGTAATTGGTATTTTGGGTGAGTTTCCATACTACCAGATTATTGAAATCCCCAATCGACAGGCTTACCTGTTGTTCCTCCACGGAGTTATTTTCCCAATTGAGATTACGGTTATTAGTTTTGCCATCCACGATTTGTTTTCCGGCAGCTACATGACGCCCGATAAGCTTTGGGGAGCGGCCTGTATTTTTCTTATGATCGGAATTTCTTTTGGAAGTCTGTATGATTTGATTTCTATTGCAGTGCCCGGAAGTTTAGGGGTAAATTTAGAACTAGGCTTTCCAAACTATGCAGAATGTGTAACTTACAGCTTTAGTATCTTAGGGGGTGTCGATTCAGGGTTACAACCCAGTAGATTGATACGGAACATAAGTATATTAGAGGCCGTTTGGGGCGGACTGTATGGAATGCTTATTATCGGCAAACTATTAGGACTACCAAGAGAAGAAAATAAACCAGAAAACAAATAACCAACTACCATGAATAACAGTAAGCTCCCGTTTATCATTATAGGCATCATTGCCTTTTTTGTATTGCTCGCATTATCATCAAGCCTCTTTTATACCATTGAAGCTACCGAACGCGCCATTATCTTTTATCCTTTTGGCAGAGGGCTGGACAAAACAGATGTAATAGGCCCCGGCACCCATTTGAAAGCACCTTGGAATGACACGTATGTTTACAAAGTAAATGAAACCTCATCCGATGAAAACATGGACGTTTTGGATAAAAATGGCTTATCTATTCACATGGACATTACGCTTCGTTTCTTTCCCATCCCGAACAAAATCGGCTACATCCATGAACAGTTCACGAAGGACTATGTGAACGTTTTGGTCATTCCCGAGGTGCGTTCTACCGTTCGGCAGGTAATGGGCCGCTATACCGCAGAAGAGATATATTCCACCAAAAGAGCCGAAGTGGAAAATGCCATCACCAATGAAACGGAAACCATCCTGCACACTAATAATGTAACAGCAACGGCAGTTTTGATCCGTTCCATTGTATTGCCCGAGCAAATAAAAGCCGCCATCGAAAACAAACTCCAACAACAACAAGAGTCGCTAGCCTACCAATACCGCTTAGATAAAGAGAAAAGTGAAGCGGAACGCAAGCGCATTGCAGCCGAAGGTGAATCGAGAGCAAATAACATCATTAACAATAGTTTAACCGACAAACTGTTGAAAATGAGAGGCATAGAAGCTACCTTAGAACTTTCAAAATCCCCCAACTCCAAGGTAATCGTTGTAGGCTCCGGTAAGGATGGAATGCCGTTGATACTTGGGAACAATTAAATGTTATTGAGAGGTTTTTAGATAAATTTTTTCAAGGCAATTTTATGGCAGTTCCCAATGGGCAGCGATTGATGGAGCTATTATCTGAGTATATTATTAAAGCAGATCAGTCCTTCGAAAGAATGGACTGGGCGGATGAGAAATTTGCCAAACAGCAAGAATTTCTTGTCCGTCAAGCTCAGCGAACGGACACCATTCTACAGTTTTTGATTAAACATTCGGAAACCATTAAGAAAATCGAGCAAAAACTCTTTGACACGAACAAAGAATCCAAAAACTCGAATCAAAATAACCGAAATCGGTTGCTTCCAATTTAGCCACCATATATCTTTAGCGAAAAGTAAACTCATAATTTATGGCCAAGACCGCGGAGTTGATCATTGACGGGAAATCATACAAGTTTCCCCTGGTAGAAGGAACCGAAAACGAAATTGGGATTGATATTAGCACTCTACTGGAAGAGACTGGGGCGATTACCCTTGATCTGGGTTATAAGAATACCGGAGCCACCAAAAGCGCCATCACTTTTTTGGACGGAGACAAAGGTATCCTGCGCCACCGCGGCTATTCGATCGAAGATTTAGCCGCAAAGTCTACTTTCTTGGAAGTAGCCTATCTGCTGATTTTCGGTGAGCTGCCCATGAAAGAGCAATTGGACAAGTTCTCTGACGATATCAAGCGTCACACCATGGTGCACGAAGACATCAAAAAGATTTTGGATGGCTTTCCTTCGTCCTCACATCCGATGGGTGTTTTGGCTTCAATGTTCTGCGCCCAAACCGCTTTCTATCCCGAATCATTGGATCCTAACCGTTCAGTTGAAGGCGTTTATTTAAGCATCGTTCGTTCATTGGCCAAAATGCCGACTTTCGCGGCTTGGGCGTATAAAAATGCCATGGGGCACCCGGTTAATTACCCGGACAATTCATTGAATTACACCGGGCGATTTTTGAAAATGCTGTACGGATTACCTGCCGAACAATACGAAGTAGATCCGGTGGTGGCAGATGCGTTGGATAAGTTATTGATCCTCCATGCCGACCATGAACAAAACTGTTCGACTTCTACAGTTAGAATTGTGGGGTCTTCTAAGGCTAGTATATATTCTTCCATCTCCGCTGGTATTAATGCTTTGTGGGGGCCTTTGCATGGAGGCGCCAATCAAGAAGTTATCTTGATGTTGGAGGCAATTCGCAAAGACGGTGGCGACACTGAAAAATGGATTAACAAAGCCAAAGATAAAAACAGCGGTTTCCGCCTGATGGGCTTTGGCCATCGTGTGTACAAAAACTTTGACCCGCGTGCGAAGATCATCAAAAAAACCGCAGACGAAGTATTGGGCAAGTTGGGTGTGAACGATCCTATATTGGAGATCGCACTGAAATTGGAAGAAGCGGCTTTGAGCGATGCGTACTTTATCGAACGTAAATTGTACCCCAACGTAGATTTTTATTCAGGTATCATCTATCGTGCATTGGGTATCCCCGTAGATATGTTCACCGTCATGTTTGCCATGGGCCGTTTGCCGGGATGGATCGCCCAATGGAAAGAGCTGCGTGAGAACAAAGAGCCAATCGGGCGTCCTCGTCAGATTTACACTGGACAGAACTTAAGAGAGTATATCCCGATCGGAAAAAGATAATTAGTACTGTCAATAGTCCACGGAAAATCGACCGTGGACTGTTTTTCTAACTCAATGATACATGGCACTCATAGATGATTTTAACGCGGCCGTAGCCAAATCAAAAGACCTGACTAAACGCCCATCCAACGAAGAGCTGTTGGATATGTATGCTCTCTTCAAACAAGGAACCGATGGTGACGTAACGGGCGATCGCCCGGGTGGGTTTGATTTTAAAGCAATCGCTAAGTTTGACGCATGGACCGGTAAAAAAGGACTATCCAAAGAACAGGCCATGGAGGAGTATGTTTCATTGATGAAAAAACTGCAAGAATCATATTCTTAAGGTTTTTGTGAATCTATTTTATCTTCCGAAGATTTCTGAAGGAATCAATCACCTCGATCAAGAGGAGTCCCACCATGTAGTAAAGGTTTTGAGAAAGCTTGTGGGAGATGAACTTACCATCACCGATGGCAAAGGCATGCTTTATCAAGTGACAATAAACACTGCAGATCCCAAAAAATGTCTGTTTGATATTGTCACTAAAAAAGAGCAACCGAAAAGAAACCACTACACCCACATCGCCATAGCGCCAACAAAAAATGCCGATCGGATAGAATGGTTTGTAGAGAAAGCTGTGGAGATAGGTATTGACGAAATCAGTTTTATGCTGTGCCAGACTTCTGAACGGAAAACCATTAATTTAGATCGGGTTGAAAAGATTGCTATAAGTGCGATGAAACAATCGCAGCAAGCTTGGCTTCCCAAACTAAATCCAATGTTGCCATTTAAAGACTTGCTCAAAAATAGTTCAAGTCAAAAGTTCATCGGGTTTGTCGATTCATCCAATCCAACGCACCTTAAAAATGCGGCAAAACCAAAAAATAATTACCTGGTCCTAATCGGGCCAGAAGGTGATTTCTCTAACGAAGAATTGACCAGTGCCATTGAAAATGGTTTTGAAAAAATAAGCCTCGGGGCGAATCGCCTACGAACTGAAACAGCAGGATTGGTTGCTTGCCACATTTTTCAGTTACTTAATAGTTAAAAAAGCACCTCAACATTTTTTAATAGGTGGATTAATCCCCAAAGCCTGGAACTTTTATAGATCGAAAGTTCCAATAGCCATTTTCGTTTACCAAATCAAATACACATATAGCAGTTAACAAATCATTGCTGCCATTCATTTTATAGTTGAGCCTTGCACGCGCCTCTCCTTGATCTGTTTTTAGATCAAATTTCACTTCTTCAATACTAAAATCTCTATACTGATAAGAATTTTGTTTTTCAATAAAAAACTTAATCATGGCCGACATTGCTTCTCGATCATACTCCTTACCAGAAAAAAACATTTTTTCTGCCAGATCCAAATCATCAAACTCTTCATGCCATTTCCTCTCTTTAACATGCTCTATCAAATTTGCGATCATCTTCCTTATATCATCGTCATGGTTAGGGTAAAACTCTTCATAAATAAAGGTATGCATCATATCTTTGAAAGCCATATCCTCCATTTCGTGATCAAATAATTCCTCGGTAATGAACCGATAGATGACAAGGGGATCGTACTCACAAATACAGTCTAGAGCTACTCCTTTTACTTTCATTGCCTTGTTCAAAGTTACCAATGCTTCTGCCACCTCAGAAGGTTTCAACTCATTTGCCTTGACAAAAGTAGGGCAACCAATAAAATCATACATCTTGATCCGCTTGGCATGCTTGAATTGCTTTTCAAACTCATAAATGTGGTTGAGCCATTGGTTCTCAAGCGCAGGCCCGAGGCCAGACGTGTCGGTCGTTTTCATACCATGCTCCAATTCCAGTTTTAGCTTCAGTACTTCGTTGTCAGCTTTTAGTTCGTCTTCTTCTTCCATACCTGTATAGTTTGATTGTTCTGTTAGCTTTGTTAAGCTATTGCCCAACGCATTTTATCCTATAAATTTACAGTAAAATAGTATTTCATGACAACGGGTGAGGCAACATTATTAATCGGAGAACTTTCAAAAAAAATAAATTATCTCAACAATTTATACTACCAGCAAAGCAAAACCGAAATATCAGACTTTGACTTTGATCAATTACTCAAAAACTTAATAGACCTAGAAAATCAATTTCCTGAATTAAAACTCCCCGACTCCCCTACCCAGCGTGTGGGTGGCACTATTACCAAAGAGTTCGAAAATATTACCCATCAATACCCCATGCTATCATTGGGCAATACTTATTCAAAAGAAGAACTGGAAGATTTTGACGGTCGTGTAGCAAAAGGATTGGAGGGCGAAGCGTACGAATATTTTTGCGAATTAAAGTTTGATGGCGTTTCGATCAGTTTGATCTATGAAGATGGCTTGCTAGTGAAGGGCATAACGCGCGGGGATGGTGCGCGCGGAGATAATGTAATCGCCAACGTAAAGACTATTCGAAGCCTACCACTGCAAATAAAATCTAAACAAATTCCTAATCAATTTGAAGTGCGGGGCGAGGTCTTTCTATCAAAAGAGATTTTTAAACAACTCAACAAAGACCAAGAGGATATTGGCGAAGAGACCTATGCCAACGCCCGCAACACTGCCTCGGGCACGTTGAAAATGCAAGACAGTGCCGAGGTAGCTAAACGTAAATTAAATTGCTATTTATACTACCTACTAGGAGGTGACTTACGCGTAAAAACTCACGAAGAAGCCATTCACGTAATTGAAGCGTGGGGTTTTCAGGTATCACCCACTTACAAAAAATGTGCATCCATTAAGGAAGTATTGGAGTACATTGCCCATTGGGAAACCCGCAGAGGAGAGCTGCCTTTAGAAACAGACGGTGTTGTTATAAAAGTAAATAATCTTAGCCAACAACAGCGCTTGGGCGCGACAGCAAAAGTGCCCAGGTGGGCTATCTCTTACAAATACAAATCCGAGAGTATAAGCACAAAATTAAATGGCATTACCTACCAAGTGGGAAGAACGGGAGCAGTTACACCGGTAGCAGAACTAGCAGCGGTTTTGTTGGCCGGCACTACGGTGAAACGCGCATCGCTGCACAATGCCAACGAAATTGCACGACTTGATTTGCGAATTGGCGATTTTGTATTTGTTGAAAAAGGTGGTGAAATCATCCCCAAAGTTACCAGCGTGGATTTGTCCAAAAGGGTCAATTCAACTACACCGGTAAACTATATTTCAGAATGCCCTGAATGTGGAACACCGCTGGTAAGAAAAGATGGGGAAGCCAATCACTATTGCCCGAACGAAAGTGGTTGCCCAACACAAATCAAAGGTCGGATCGAGCATTTCATTCAGCGCAAAGCAATGGATATCGATTCATTAGGAGAACAAACCATTCGGCAACTGTTTGAGTTGGGCCTGGTTAAAACCCCTGCAGATCTCTTCGATCTAAAAAAAGATGACCTCCTGAAATTAGATAAAGTAAAAGAGAAATCGGCCCAAAATATGTTGGCGGGTATTGAAGCATCGAAGGCTACTCCTTTTGAATCTGTTCTCTTTGGCATTGGTATCCGTTTTGTTGGTAAAACGGTGGCGGGAAAATTAGCGCACTACTTCAAGTCAATGGAAAAACTTTCTACTGCAAACTATGAGCAACTATTGGAATCTCCCGAAGTGGGTGCAAAAATTGCCGCCAGCGTGGTACAGTTCTTTAGTGATCCTTCCAATTTAAAAGAAGTGAGCAGGTTGAAAGCTTCGGGCTTGCAAATGGAATCGGATCAAAAGCAGCCCGAACTTGTTAGTAATAAATTAGCTGAAAAATCATTTGTGATTTCTGGCACGTTTGAAAACTACGAGCGCGACCAGCTGAAAGACATCATACTGGAAAATGGTGGGCGCGTTCTTTCAGGAGTATCAGCAAAACTGAATTATCTACTGGCAGGAGAAAACATGGGACCGTCCAAATTGGAAAAAGCGGAAAAATTGGCCGTAAAAATTCTGACTATTCAGGAGTTTGAGACAATGCTCAAAAATTAATGTTGAATGTTGATGATTAAATGTTGAATTTCGCTGAATTAATAGCGTTAGTTCCCTATGTTCAAAATGAATTTTCTAAAGATGCGTACTCGCTCTGCTCTGCGCAAAAATAAAAGTCTGCGAACAAGCATTCCATACAAGCAATCTCAGGTGATTGGTATCCTTTTCACTGTTGAAGACAAGCAAAAACATTCCGATATCAAAGAGTTTATTCATTTGCTTGAACACGATGGCAAGAAAGTTCGCGTGCTGGAATTTTTACCAAATAAAAAAGAGAACTATGAGTTTCTCTTTGACTTTTTTACTGCCGATGATTTAAATTTTTTGGGCAAAATAAACTCGGCACCTGTCGATCAGTTTTCTCAAGTTCCATTTGATTTTTTATTCTATCTGGATAGTCAGTCAAATCCGTTGGTGTTGAACTTACTGGCCAATAGCAAAGCACGTTGCCGCATCGGGCGATTTAACGAAACCGAAAGTGACTATTACGAAATGATGATTGAGCAAAACGGCACCCTAAAAGGGTTGATCGAAACAATGTACAAATACACAAAGCAATTAAGATAGAAAGCTGATGATTAACGTAAAAAAATTAGTTGGAACCGGTGTCGCCTTGGTAACACCCCTTGACGAAAATGGATCCATCGATTTCAAGTCATTGAAAAAATTGCTGAGCCATACAGCCAAAGGTGTAGATTACTATGTTGTAATGGGGACAACGGGCGAATCCGCAACACTTACCAAAGAAGAAAAAGAATCGGTACTTAAGTTTGTGATAGCTAACAATCGCCAAGGGCTTCCGATCGTTTATGGCATCGGTGGAAACAACACGCAAAAAGTAATCGATGAAATCAGAAATACAGACTTAGCGCATGTGGATGCGATTTTGTCCGTGAGCCCCTACTACAACAAGCCACCACAAGAAGGAATCTACCAGCACTTCATGGCGATAGCCAATGCAAGTCCACTTCCCATCATCATATACAATGTCCCAGGTCGCACAGCTACCAACCTGACGGCCGACACGACCTTGCGCTTAGCAAAACACGAGAACATTATTGGAATAAAAGAAGCATCAGGTAATCTGGAGCAATGCATGATGATCGCGAAGTTGAAGCCAAAAAATTTTATGCTGATCTCGGGCGATGATATGCTAACTCTTCCCATTTATTCCATTGGTGGTGCGGGAGTCATCTCTGTATTGGCAAATGCGTATCCAACCATCTTTAAAAAAATAAAGGAATTTTCCTTGTCAGGAAATTATAAAAGAGCGCAAGCAGAACAGTTTAAGTTATTGGAAATTAATCCGATAATGTATGAAGAAGGAAATCCGGTTGGCCTCAAACATTTGCTGAAGTTGATGAGGATTGGAAATGGTGTGGTTCGCTTACCGCTCGTAAGCGCTTCGGCTGGCTTGCAGAAGAAAATTGAACGCTTATGGAAACGTTGACAGTTCGTATGCATGCTAGCTAGCCGTATAAATCGCTTCAATCAAAATCTTTCTATTCCGGTCAGCTTACCGAAAGACATTAACGTATTAAACCCTTTTAAAAATCCTGCAACTTCCTATTTAAGTGAGCTGTTCTATAAAAAATATTACAACGATCAGAAAGCAAGGACACTCATTCTAGGAATCAATCCTGGAAGATTTGGCTCGGGACTTACCGGAGTGCCGTTCACTGATCCGATCAACCTAGAAAAATTCTGTGGCATCGAAAACAATCTTCCGAAAAAGCATGAGCTGTCGTCAGAGTTTATATACCACGTGATCAACGCTTTTGGTGGAGTGGAACTGTTTTACCAAAAATTCTATTTTGGCTCAATCTCACCGTTGGGGTTCGCAAAAGACGGTAAGAACCTCAACTACTACGATTTAAAAGGTTTACCCGAAAAGTTAATGTCCTTTATTATTGCAAGTCTTCAAACACAGTTGGGTTGGGGTCTCAATCGTGAAGTTGTATTTTGCCTAGGCGAAGGGAAAAATTTTGACTTCTTACAAAAGATAAATTCTGAGCACAAGTTTTTCAATAAAATAATTCCATTGCCTCATCCCCGGTTTATAATGCAGTACAAAAGAAAAAAACTGAATGAATATGTGTACGAGTATTCAAAACAAATGAAGAATTAGCAGCGCTATTTGGTAATAATTGTTGCAAAAATGATAGCAATCTTTCAACCATCGAATCCATTAAAATTTAGATAAGCAACGCGTGAGTCTAAAATTAGATTTTATATCAAGAATTAAGAATTCAGTTCCCGACTGGGAAAAATTTATTGAAGTTCATAGCCAAGCGGAAGTGCGCACCAGCATCCGACAGAATCCCAAAAAGAGCATGGGGGATCAAACCCAAACACTAAAAAGCAAAATACCCTGGGCAGAGCATGGCTATTATCTAAATCAACGTCCTTCATTCACGCTTGACCCGCTGATCCACGCGGGCGCATACTATGTGCAAGAACCAAGCAGCATGTTGCTTGAGCAGGCGGTAAAGCAATCCGTTGACCTTACCCAACCTTTGATCGCCCTTGACCTTTGCGCGGCACCCGGTGGCAAGTCAACACACTTGTTGAGCTTGTTGAATGCAGACTCTTTGTTGATCAGCAATGATGTCATCCGCTCGCGTGCCTCTATCCTTTCGGAGAATATTCAGAAGTGGGGTTATGAAAATGTGGTGGTTACCAATAATGATCCCGAAGATTTTAATGAGCTCACGGGTTTTTTTGATCTGATCGTGGTGGACGCTCCGTGTTCCGGTGAGGGACTTTTTCGCAAAGAGCCCGAGGCAATAAATGAGTGGTCGGAAGAAAACGTGATGTTGTGTTCGCAACGTCAACAACGGATTCTAGCAAATGTATGGCCGGCATTAAAACAAGAAGGAATTCTGATCTATAGTACCTGCACCTACAACGAAAAAGAAAACGAAGACAATCTCCTTTGGTTAGATGGACAAATGGATGTTGATTTTGTTCCTTTGAAGCTAGACGCTAGCTGGGGAATTGAGGAAGTAAAAAAAGGTAGAATTATTGGCTATCAATGTTATCCTCACCGAGTAAATGGCGAAGGCTTCTTTATCTCCGCAACCAGAAAAAAATCACCTGAGCAAACATTGAGCATTCGATCCAAAAATTCATTTCAAGGCGCAACTAAAAAAAATAAAGAAGCACTTTCCGATTGGCTGCTGCCACACGAAGCGGAGTTGGTAATGTTAAATGAATTGATAGTCTCGCTTCCGAACAAATACATCACTGAAATCGACTTCCTCTCGCGATCATTAAAAACCGTTTTGAAAGGCACGGCCATCGCCACACAAAAGCATGATAAATTTATTCCCGAGCATTCGTTGGCTTTGTCGATTCATTTGAACAAATCCTATTTTAAGACAATTGAGTTAACATTGGAACAAGCCCTCTCCTATTTAAGGAAAGATGTATTGATGATTGGTGAAGGTGAAAGAGGATTTACGCTAGTTACCTACCAAAATACTCCACTTGGTTGGGTAAACTTACTCGGTAATCGTGTCAATAGCTTATATCCGTCAGGATGGAGGATATTGATGCGCTAAAAAAATACAATTCTTTCGTTCAACTACATATACTCAAATCCAGCAACTCCAAAATTTCGGTACACACGGTTTTGAATTGATCGAGAAAAAATTATCGCAACCAGCTACTAGGTATTTTTTTCACCACGACCCCTAGCGGAGTATGGGAAAGTAATAGCTAGAAATACTAGCACCTTTATGAAATTTTATTAATTCTCCGGAAGTATCCAGCGGTAGCCAAAACCAACGTCTTCGAGCCTGCCTCGAAGTGAACGCTTGCCAATTTGTCTTTGCCCATCACTTTTACGCTTTTTAGTTCTCCCTTTCCATAATTGATGTGAAAGAGAAAATCACCCACTTTCATTTTGTCGATATCACCTTGTGTAATGACATCTCCTACATCATCAGGAAGAGGTGATATAATAGGCAAGGCACTCTCCTGCATAGAAATATTCTCCGCTTGACCTTCTGGTGTGTGGGCTAGTGCTGTCGAGTCTGTTGACTGCCCCTGATTGGCGAGCGCTAGTTGCCCAGGACCGATTCGCAAGCGATTCAAAATGGTACTGTACTCGCCTTTATTGTCGAACGAACTCTTCAAGGCTTCACTCAACGCCTGAATAGCATTTTGTACGGTATCTATTCGGAGTGATTCATCATACTCTACTGCACCAAATTCGAGTATGTCCGCACTTTGAGTTTTAATATCCTTTATAATAGTGACGGGAACGCTCAATGCTTGTCGAATCGCCAGTCCATAAAGAACATTTTGCGTGCGTGCACTCAGGTCGCAAATGGCTAAATCGCTATCAATAATGTTTCTTGTTAAATCCCACGGATCGACTATCGACTCATCTGCTCTGGCAGGCCAGAACCCGGCCGCCCGGCAGGCTGGCACAATAATATATTCATAAACTCTTTTGAAGTGCCCGAGTGCATATCCTTCCTGATCGCTGACGGGCATCATAACAAAACACTGCTTTTCCATAATTGCTAATCTATTTTTTACTGAGGCTTGTCTTTTTTAAACAAACTAAAAAACTACAAACGAATATAGGATTTTTAATTGAAAGAAGGTTACCAACAAAAATGTTACCCTATTTTGTCAGAAAAAATCAATATGCCTGAAAATTTCTTTCACTCTCGGTGCATTCCAGTGGATCTCAATATCGGTCATTCGCACTCTGCGGCTCACGTCACTTTTAAGATTGAACCCGCAATCGGGCAATTGAAGCATTTGTGCAAACCCTGAACTGCCTATGGCAAAAAATACCAGCAGCATTCCATACCATTTCGTAAATGTTGTTTTCATAATTACAAGTAGTTTAGTTTCGTTATTTATGAACAGTCAATGGCTCGCTAGAATGGCCAGCAACCAAACAGGTTGTATGGTTTAATAGAGAGTTATGTTGATTTCTGAATGCCGAATTTGCAGGATTTGTAATCCTGAACACCGATTATCTAAAAATTTGCTCATCTCAGTGCTTCAAAACTATACTTGGCATTCTCCCAAAATTGATCTAGTAGGATGATCCTTGGTTTAAAGAATGAAATCAATTCAGGCCAATGCTCTTTTTTGAATACCGAGAAACCGGCTAAATCTTTATAAATTCGGCTATACACCTTTTGTTCGCTAACAAATAAAGTTGGTTGCCATTGCCACTCTTCTTGCAGGGTAGTAAGTAGCATCGTCTTCAACTCTTTGAACTGCTGAAAGTACAATTCACGCACACCTTCATCTGTGTGCTCGAGCGAAATAGCAATAATGGCCGACCGATTGTCCGCATCCATACGAAAACGCACGTCCTTAAACCCCGTGCGGTAATTAACCCAATTAATCTTCGCTCCTTCAACTGATGGAACGGGATTCATGTACGTTCCAAACGTAGTCCAGAATTCCTCTCGCAAGCGGGAAGAGTCAGTGCGGTTGAGCATAGTGGCAATATTCTTTTCTGGATAAACTGGCCCAATTTTTCTTCATAAATACAAAAGTCATACACTAACTCGTTAGTGAAAAACATACCTAAGCCGTGGTCACAACAAATAACGTTAATTCAAATTCTCCAAGGGTTTTTCAGCAATAAATTTGGTATTTGTTCCCAGCTTAAAATAACCCGTTGCCAACATTGCGATACTCGTAGTCATCGACATGAGTGAATATGGCGTAGCAGACACTTTAGTACTGGTAACGAAACGAGATAATTTCCTCTTGGAGGCCTGAATCGCGATAAATCAAACCTTAAAACCTAGCGTAATGGTAATCATCCAGTTGAAAAAAGTACGTATAAAGTCTAGCAGATAGCCGATCTGCCGCGCCATTGCTCATGAAAACAAAAACTAGACAAGGCAAAATAGTGCTATGTTAAATCTATCTTGGCCTACCCAACTGTGTCAATCAGGCGGGCGTGCCCCTTCGGGTCAGGCTTTTCGTTTCAAGTCTGCCTGTCCGGTAGACAGGTCCTCGTGGCGCGAGGCGCACCACTGCGGTCTTTCCACTTCAATCCCTCACGCAACCGTCAGCTTATAGTTAACATAACATTGGGTTGATTGCTCCTGCCTCTTTATAGCCATCTGGATCGGTGACCAAGCCTACTAAATTTTTGCCTCGCGCTTAAAACTATTTCCCACAATCCGCCATCTTTATAGCAGAAACCTGAAAACCCCGGTTTGTGGCCGAAACTCTACTCGACATTGCTATGATGCACGCTGACTCCCTCATCGCCCGGGCCCGCGAAGGGGACAAGAACGCGCAAGGCAAATTGGTGCAACTGTGGTATAAGAGGATTTATAATTTCGGCTATAAATTTTTCTTTGACCATGACTTGGCAATGGAGGTGAGCCAAAAGACTTTCATCAGCATGCACAAAAATATTGCTGGCTTGCAGGAAGTGACGCGCTTTAAATCGTGGCTTTACACCATTGCCGTAAATTATTGTAGAGAAGAGGCTCGCAAGCGAAAGACAAACCGCGTGTTGTCGCTCGATGACCTGCGGGCGGGAGAAGGAGAAGAGAGTTATCGCTGGGAGGAAAGCCACCATCGAAGGGAAAACCCCGAGCGACAACTTCAGCAATCGGAACTGTCGGACATTCTGCAGAAATGCCTGATGGAACTAAGCGTGGAGCAGCGCGAGGTGGTGATTATGAAAGAGTATGAAGGGTTAAAGTTTAGAGAGATAGCGGAGACGCTCAACATTTCGGAGAATACAGTGAAGTCTAGAATGTATTACGGACTAGAGGGGTTGAAAAAGATTTTGGAAGCAAAAAACATTACGAAAGAAACTATAAGTTATGAACTATAAACCAGACGAAGGCACGTTGATCGCTTACCTGTACGGTGAGCTACCTGCCGATGAAGCCGCTAGCGTGCAAGCGTATTTGCAAGCCAACCCCGATGTGTTGAAAAAATTGCAGGCGCTGGGCGAAACGAAAAATATCTTGAGCAACGTGCAAGAGAAAGAGGTGATTGCGCCACCGATTTTTGTGTATGACACAAAGATGGTTTCCTTCTGGCATAACAGTTACTTTAAGACTGTAATGAGTATTGCCGCTTCGTTGCTGTTTATTATGGTGGCAGGAAAACTACTCGGCACAGAGATAAACTATGCGGGTGGCGAATTGAAAATCAGTTTTAGTGGAAAGAAGGAGCAGACAAAAGAAATTGTTGTTTCCTCGTTGACGGAAGAGAAAGTAAATGACATGATTCAATCGTCTTTGGCGAAAAACAACGAGGTTATTACCACGCATTGGACGGAAGATCAAAAGCAACTTAGTCAATCGATCAGCAAAAACTTAGATCAGAACTCGAAAAAGATTGATGCGCTAATGAAAACGGCTTCGGATGCCTCGCGAGATCAGGTGCGTGGGTTTGTGGCTAGTTTACAAAACGACAACTTGAAATTGATGAAGGACTATTTTCAGCTTTCAACTGCGGATCAAAGGAAATACACAGAAGGTTTGCTGGTCGATTTCTCAGAATACTTGAAGGAACAACGCAGACAGGATTTGATGATGTTGCAAACGCGTGTGACGAGCATTGAAAAAACCACCGATCAGTTTAAGCAGGAGACCGAACAGATATTGGCGAGTATTATTTCAAACCCGGTGGGTAAGAGTAATAAAAATAGCTATTGACCAGAGTTGTGCAAAACTTAAAATGCTGTCAGTTTGAGCTTGTTGAAAACGGATTGTTAGAGTTTCCAATTAGGCTTAGATTGGCTCAGCCTGACAGTAACTTAGTTGATTTGCGTAATTCCAGTTATTAAAATTAGTAGCCACGAATGCACTGATAAACTCAACGATGCTATTTGTGGATAACAACATTAAAACAAAATAAAATGAAAAGAGTAGAAAGAATTCTGATGACGATTGTCATATTAGCAATCACAAAGGCAGGTGCGTGGGGCCAAACCAAATTTGACGAAGATCGCATGGAGCGCGATATTGAAGTGGCAGAGAATATTCTCAGCACCATGTTGAAACAACAGTTTGACAAGCGTAGTTTTTTTCCGATCGAAGTGAATGGAAATTACCGTGCAGGTTACGGTGTAACGTTCACTATTCCGAATTTGCAATCCGGGTTCTTGTTTGAGCAATTTAATGGCGCTGCCGTTGGCGTTGAATGGTCATCAGATTGGCCGGGTAGTTTTTCTGGCTTCTCAACTGAAAGATATCCTGACGGTGTAACGATCGTTAACAGAAACCACTCGAGTGCTGATGCAGACCAAAAGGAAGCTGAGGAGAGAATCGCAGAAACCCAACAAAATAAATCGCGGGTAATCAATGGCACTGCCGCGAGGACACCCAAGGCGCGAAAGAGTTCAAAAGCGAATCGCGATAGTTTAAAAGAAGAGTCGAACGAAAAGACGGTAAAGGCCATCAAGGAGTTTATTGCTGACTATGGCGATTTGATTGGGCAACTGGCACCCAACGAAAGGATTATCATTACCAACCGAGCTGAAGACGGCAGAATGTGGTTTGGACAATTTAACAACCAAAATGAATCGACCTTTTTATCAATAGAGTCAACGAAAGGTGATGTGAGCCAATATAGACAGGGCAAATTAACTCGTGATCAATTGTTTACTAAACTCAAAGTGGTAAACACTAAATCAGAAAGTGAGCTGCAACCTGATTTGGAATTGTTGGCAAGTATTTTCAACAGACTTTATCGGAGCGATTTGTCCAAAACGTTTTTCACACAAGAAAACACATACTATGAGCGTTTAAAAGATTTTGGAGTGATCTACTATATGCAAGTGTATTCAAGCAATCAGCAAGGCGAAGATTTTTGGTCGATGCCAACGGTTAGCTTGAATGAAGTGGATCAGGAAACGCGAGACAAAAAAGTGAAAGAGCTATATCCCCAGTTTGCTAAAAGCATCAAAGAAGATATGTTGGAGTACGGCCGCACGTTAAAAAGTTTGAAAGATGATGAAAGTCTTATTCTAAACATTGTACTTACGCGCTGCCGCGGATGTCAAATACCTTCTACGCTTGAGCTGACAGTAAAAAACAGTGTGCTGAAAGATTACTCATCTGGCAAATTGACCAAAGAAGTCGCCATGCAGAAGATCGCTGAGAAGAAAGGAGCGGAGCAATAAACAACTATCAAATTAAAAAAACTCCAAGGTGTTGAACCCCTGAGGCTTTTTTTCATGAATTAGATAACAAAAATTTCCCCACCTCATTAAAAAACCGATCCTTGTCTTGCCAATAGTTTCGGCTATACAATTGAATGAACGGCCAGTTTTTGGTTTCCAGTACTTGGGGTACTAATGCATGAGTTGATTTCGCGGATGGGCTTTGGAAATACAAATCATCGTCTGTTAAAATCGCACCCAGCAGTAGTTCATTTTTCTTGGCCGTTAGATCATGGAAAGGGAGTAAATCACTTTCTAGTTTAAATTCTTTTCCGGCAAACCACTCTTTAATTTTTGACTTCAAGTAAATGCTTTTGGGATCGGTCAATTTAGAGGTTGTCTTAAACTCTCCTTTTGAAACATCCAATGCAAATTGTAGATAGGCCTTTAGCAATTTAGGTCCATCATTTTTTGCTTCGCCAACAGCAAGCTGCTCGGGCCATAAACTGGTGATTACAATTACTTTTTCCCTCGCCCGGCTGACTGCCACATTCAGTCGGTTCTCTCCCCCACTCACATTCAAACTACCAAACTGGGCGGACACTTTTCCCTTTTTATCAGGCGCATAGGCAACCGAAAAAATAATGATGTCGCGTTCATCGCCTTGAACATTTTCAATATTTTTTACAAACAATTTTAATGGTATCTCCTTTCCGAGCTTGGCCAAACTATCCTCCAGCTTATCGAGTATCAGCGATTGTTGAGGCGCATTAAATGTAATCACACCAATTTCCTTTTCAGGATGGGTCTTCCACAAATCTTTTAGCACCTCAACTACCTTGTCTGCTTCTACCTCGTTGACGTAATTCCCCCAAACACCTTCTACTTTTAGAAAGTCAATGGCAGGCTCGTTTCGGTTAGCAATCTTCAACTCAGGTAACATTTGCAGTTTGCCCTGATAAAAATATCGGTTGGAGAATTCGATAAGCTCCATTGACTTACTCCTGTAATGCCCTTGCAATCGGGTGGTCGCCAGATAGCGATTGCATAATTCCAGTAATGAATCCACTTCGGTATCAGGTTCGTCATCATCTTCCTGCCAACGAGTTTGATAAAAATCGCCTGGCCTTAATTGCTGCGAGTCACCCGCTACTACGGCTTGTTTGCCACGAAAGAGTGCTGGGATACCGCGCTCGGCATAGCACTGTGAGGCCTCATCAAAAATGACAAGATCAAATATCTCTTTCATCGGAAAGATGGCAGAGACCGATTCGGGCGAGGCCAACCAGCAAGGCAACAATCGATAAATATCCTCGTCAAATTCTGTGACTACTTTGCGCAGTGGCCAAATCTTTTTCTTCTTGGTCACCTGATGTAACAGATCTCGATACGTAACGCGATTATTTAATCGATTAAATTCCAAATTGTCCGTAACGCGCTCGCGCGAACGAAGCAACAAAATTTCATTGCTGATGGATTGCTTCTGCGAGATCAGTTCCTTCAACTCTTCTTCCAACAAGAGCAATTTGCCGGATGAAGCCATTCGCAATTGAGGGTTTTTGTTTTCCATGTTCTCGATCCACGCCAAGTAAATACTGTTCTCAAACAATTTGACCATCTGCGCCTGGTCCCAATTTTGAAGTCTATCAAAAAGTTTTGCAGTGACATCCCGGACTGCGTCTGATCGACTTTCCTTCAGTCTGTCAAACTCCACCAAAAGATCAAAGTCGCGTAACAAAACAGTAAGCAATTGATCACTTCTTCCTTTATTTTGAGTGAGCGAACTAATTTGCGATGACAACAGATAATGCAACCAATAGTCTTTTTTGCCTGGCAATTGTGCGATTAACTTGAACAAGGTATCTAGGTCTCTAATGAATTCCTTTTTCGAATGCGCAATTGGAGAAATCAAGTTTTTGATTCCACGAATTGAACTAAAAATTGTTTTTGCTTTGATTGCACCTTGCTGGTCGGCAAACCAATTCACCATCTCAGCTTTTGAAAGTCCGTCAGGTAGTTGAAGCAACCAGCTTTTTGTCTTTAGTTTCGACAAGTTGTGCTCAAGATTTAGCCGTTGATCAAGCCTTTGCTCTAACAACTTGAACCCCTCTTTAGTGCTCTCAAGTTTGTTCGCAACCAATACACGCTTGACCAAAAATTTATCTTTGGAAAATAGCTCCCAACGAATTAGACCGAACAAACTTTTCCGAGCCTTTGCATTCCGGTGCAATGCCAATTGCAATTGACCTAACTGCGCAGCTGGTACGGAACACTCAATTCCTACACCTTCGTAACAATCCATCACAACGCGTTCGATATTCGCCAGCCAAAGCGAACTTGTTTCCTCTACACTTTCCGGCATCATCTTCTGAAAGTAACCGTAGCGAGAATCGGACGCCATTAACTCTTTGATGGTTATAGCATCCAACCGCCTATCAATCAACGCCTCGCATTGTTCCCAATCCAACTGTGTATTGAAGTGCTTCGAGAAATTCTCTTTTACCTGATTGAAATAAACAGGCAACTCTTGTAAGCAATCTGCGAGAGCCTGTCGGTCAGTCGCTTGAAAATGAGAAAAAGATCTTCGCTCCAGCCACTCGTAATCAGGATTTTCCAAATGGGTCGCATAAAAGCAATACGATTTCAATATTCGACCGAACTCTGTTATCTCTTTTGCTTTAAATTGATTACACTCTTGCCGAAGGTTAATAAATGGCTCGGTAGGATCACTAATAAGATACAGTTGTTTGATGTTTAGCCCACAATCAGCATCGCTAAACAGGGCTAAACGAAAAGATTCAAGTTCCTCTGTAATTTGATCGATTCGCTTTCCCACATGAAAAAATTGCCGATCGAGTTGTATCGCATCTAAACTGATGTTTCTACTTTTATATTCTTCGACTCTATCAATCTGTCGGGCAGTCTTCTCGAAAATTTCTCTGCGATCGTTTTTGTAATCGTGAACCAAAGCTACAAAATCTGTTAGATTCTTTTCACGCAAGCGCATATACACCACGTCCAACGCTGCACGCTTTTGGCAAACCACCAATACTTTTTTCCCTTGAGCAATAGAGTCGGAAATCAAATTACAAATCAATTGCGACTTGCCAGTGCCGGGTGGACCTTGCACCACCAACGAATAGCCCAGTTTGGATGCCTTCAATGCATTCTCCTGCCATATATCCATTGGAAAAATAGAATACACTTTTTCTTCTTTCACCAAGCTCAACATTTCTGGGGTCAAAGAATTGCTTTGACTGGGTGAACGTAAATGAAAAAAATCTTCTAAGTCGGTAAACGAATCGTTTTCTAAAAGCCGTAAATAATCAGGCACCAAGAATGATCCGGCTTGTGGAAAAATGCCCAACACCGCCTCGGGAAATAATTTCAATTCACCAGTTTGATGCTGTTCTTCAAACTCTTCCTTTTTAAAAGTAGCAAACGGAATCAATTCATCGCGGTAATTATCTGGGTTGAATTGAATAGCCAGATTTGCCTTTTGGAGAAGCTGATACAATTGTGTTCGAAAGACCGTGCTGTCTGTGGCGCTCTCGTCAAATGTTTCATCCAACAATTCTTCATTTGCTTTTACTTGATTGTAAGAAGAGTAGGCCAACAAAAAGGATTTGTTAAATGCCACTTCAGCGTCTTCGCGCATCGTCAATACCCAAGAGGCATTTTCGATTTTAAGCTCAACTGGAAAATAAAGCAAAGGACAACGCACCAGCGTTCCGTCAGAAAATTTGCCGCGTACAAACGGCCAGCCCACATGCAGTTCGCGTGAGCCGCGTTCCTCAAAAATAAAATGATCTACTCGTTGAATTTTCTTGAGTCTAGTACTTGCTTCGTTTACGGTTTCCATCCGCGGATCGAGTACTGAACAAATCACTTTTTTCTTTCCTGCTATCAACGACTCAATAATGGTAAACGCTTTCTCCCCATTCAACTGACTGAGTTGTTGCAAGTCCAAGAACTGATCAGCCATTAGCCGCGGCAAAAAAATGGAACGGTTTCTTCCAGAAAGGTTTGTCAGCTTCCGCAAGTAATTAGTCAATACCTTTTTTGTTTTCTCAGAAGCCACTATTCTAGCGTTAGGTAGGGTTTTAGTTTTTCAAAAGTTTTTTCAGTGACTTTTTGGACTTTACGAAGATCTTCTATCTCACTAAACTTACCATGTTGAAAACGATAGGCTGCTATAACCCTCGCCAAAAAACGTCCGATGTAGGGATGAGATGCCAGTTCATTTTCCGAAGCTGAATTAAGTTTGATTTGTGTAGGCAGAAAATTATCCCCAATGAAAAAATCCCTTACAATTTCTTTTATAACAATCGAATCAAGACCAAACACTTCGTTCAACTGGTTGGGTGAAATGAAGCCACCTAACTTATCGCGATATTTTACAATCCGCACCGAAAGTTTTTCCCCTACCCCATACACCTTTAGCAGCTCAGCAGTGTCGGCTAAATTCAAATCCAGTTTTACTTTGGGCTTTTTCTTTAATGACTCGGGTTTCTCGCTTTTTGCAAATTCCTTGTTTGGCTTTTCAATTGGCAGATTGATGTAGGCATACAATTGTCGATATAACGTAGAATCCATGCCATAAATTTTTAACAAATCTGATTTGATCAAAAATTTTCCTCCTTTGCTCCGGTAAGAAACAATCCGGTTGGCGATTGAATTTATGAACCCTAACTTTTCCAATTCTTCTTTTGAGTTTTTGTTGGGATCAAATGTAAACAACTGCTGCCTGGCTAGTGTGCTATCCGATTTTTCCTCCCATTTCCAAGTTGCTACCAAACTATCTAACTTCTTTTGCTCATTTAAAAAATCTTGCTTCTGCCGCACAAACCAATACCGATAAGCCGGTTCTGAAAAGATGATGACAACCAACAATGGAAGCAAAATCAGGAAGGCATTAGTTTCTGAGCGCGAAAACGCAAAGAAACTTCTAATCCATGCTTTCAATCGATTCATTGATAAATGAAATGTACGGATTTTTCTTGGCGTCTACTCTACAAACTGAATTTCCTTTAACCCAAAAGCCCGCACTCTTCCACTAATAGTTACTTTCAATTTTCCAATCTCATCTACTCCTTCGATGACGCCCGGCAGCGTCTCTCCTTCTATTAAAAATAAATGCTCCTGTCCTTTCCGAAAAAGAATGTTCAAATAATCTCTTTCTAAGTCAGCAAATTTTCCGGCTCGTAATTGTAGATATCTCCTCTCTAATTTCTCCAGCAGCCCATTTAGCTCACTATTCAAATCAAACTCTTTATTAGCTACCAACTGCATCGATGTAGCCGAGCCGATCGCGAAATGGGTTTGATTTACGTTCAACCCAATCCCTACAACACTATGCTGAAGCTGATTGCCGGCAAGGACATTTTCGATAAGTATCCCGGCCATCTTTTTGCCATTGACCACCAAATCATTTGGCCACTTTATTTTTACCTCATCTAGAATTCGATCCGTAAGAAAATCTGAAATAGCTAATGAGACTGCTACTGTCAACCTAAATTGCTTTCCAACATCCAGAAACGTAGGCCTTACTAAAAAAGAGAAAGTCAGATTTTGGTTAGCCACTGTCTCCCAAACATTTCCACGTTGCCCTCTTCCGCGGGTTTGGTTGGCAGTGATTACCAAAGTTCCCTCCGAAGTTTGCGCCATTTGGACTAATTCGTTCAACAGGCTGTTGGTCGAGTGACATTCTGGCACAAAAACAAGGTTTTTACCCAAGAACAAGGTATTGGCAGGGATTTTATACAAGGTATTTTGATTAGCTTTGCTGATTGTGACCCTCACAAAAATTCGAATATAGTAGAATGGCCAAAAAAAAGACAAAAGCAGATTCGGAAAAACTCAGTAAAGCGGTTGTAAGCGGAATGCAAGAGAAGAAGGCGTCTGACATCGTGGTCATGGATTTGCGCGAAATAAAGAATGCCGTGGCAGACTTTTTTGTGATTTGTTCTGGTAGTTCCGACAAGCAACTGGATGCCATTGCTGGATCCGTGGACGATGAGGTCTATAAAAAAATGAAAGAAAACCCATGGCAAATTGAAGGACGAAGCAACAAAGAGTGGGTCATTCTCGACTATATCTCTGTGGTTGTTCACATTTTCCGCAAAGATAGACGCCAGTTTTACTCGATTGAAAGGCTTTGGGGCGATGCGAAGATTACAGAAATTGAAGATTAAAGAACTTAAATAGAAAGTAAACGTTAGTAGTTTGAATTTTAGATTAGAAAAAATGGCAGACAAACCAAAAGAAAAGAAAATAGTACCTCCGAAACTTCCCAAAACGAATTATCAAACATGGATCATCCTCGGATTGATTGTGGTGATTTTTGGAGTTAGCCGAGTTTTCAATAACAGTGAATTGACAGAAGTTCTTGATAGCCGCTTTGAAGAGATGGTGCGCTCACGCGACATAAAAAAGTTGGTGCTCATCAAAAATGAAGAAGTTGTTGAAATTACCTTAAAAGCCGAAGCGTTGCAAAACGCTAAGTACAAACAAGAAATAGAAAGAACCAGCAGCCCGATGGGTTTCAATGCAAATGGCCCACATTATAAATTAAAAATTGGATCAGTTGAAAAATTTGAAGATCGCTATCAGGAATTGACCAAAGGATTGGGTGTCAACGATAAAATCGATTTAAAAAAAGAAGATCGGGTAGATTACACTAATACCATTTTTAACATAGGCTTTTTGTTCTTGCTGGTTTTTGGCTTTTGGATGCTCATGCGCAGGATGACCGGTGGCGGTGGCCCCGGTGGCCAGATTTTTAATATTGGCAAATCCAAGGCGGCTCTTTTCGATGCAGAAAGCAAAGTGAAAATCACCTTTGCCGATGTAGCGGGACTCGAAGAAGCCAAAGAGGAAGTAAAAGAGATTGTAGACTTTTTGAAAACACCTGAAAAGTTCACCAAATTAGGAGGTAAAATCCCGAAAGGAGCGTTGCTCATTGGCCCTCCCGGAACTGGTAAAACGTTGTTGGCAAAAGCAGTGGCTGGTGAAGCAGGTGTTCCCTTCTTTTCACTATCAGGCTCCGACTTTGTGGAGATGTTTGTGGGCGTAGGTGCCGCTCGCGTACGCGATTTGTTCAAACAAGCAAAAGAAAAAGCTCCCTGTATTATTTTCATCGATGAGATCGATGCCATTGGCCGCTCGCGCGGAAGAGGGCAAATGCCTGGCTCAAACGATGAGCGTGAGAATACATTAAACTCATTGCTGGTAGAAATGGATGGTTTTGCAACTGACAGCGGTGTAATCATCTTGGCCGCGACAAATAGACCTGATGTATTGGATTCGGCTTTGATGCGCCCCGGCCGTTTTGATCGCCAGATCAGTATCGACAAGCCAGACATTGCTGGCCGTGAGCAAATTTTTAAAGTGCATCTTAAGCCCATCAAGCTTTCAAAAAATGTGGATGTCAAAAAATTAGCAGCACAAACCCCGGGGTTTGCGGGGGCAGAAATTGCCAACGTGTGTAACGAGGCTGCCTTAATTGCCGCACGTAAAGACAAAACAGAAGTAGAGATGCAGGATTTCCATGATGCCATCGACCGAGTGATTGGCGGACTAGAAAAGAAGACTAAGATCATTTCGCCAGAGGAGAAAAAGATTGTTGCCTACCACGAGGCAGGGCACGCAGTTGCCGGCTGGTACTTGGAACATGCAGCTCCGCTCGTGAAAGTAAGTATTGTACCGCGCGGAGTAGCGGCATTGGGATACGCGCAGTATTTACCAAAAGAGCAATTCCTTTATCAAACAGAACAGTTGTTGGATGAAATGAGCATGACCTTTGGAGGTCGCGCTGCCGAAGAAATTATTTTCGAGAAAATATCCACGGGCGCGTTGAGCGACCTAGAGCGAATTACGAAAATGGCATATAGCATCGTAACCGTATATGGCATGAACAAAGAAATTGGCAACATGTCTTTCTTTGATTCCAAGCAATCGGACTATACCTTTAACAAGCCCTATTCGGATGCGACCGCGGAAAGAATTGACCAGGAAGTGAAAAAAATAATTGACACTGCTTATAACCGCACAAAAGACTTGCTCATCCATCACCGCTCAGAGTTGGATATTATTGCAAAAGAACTTTTAGAGAAGGAAATTTTATTTCAATCTGACCTAGAGCGACTAATAGGCAAGCGTCCTTTTGCCGGACAAACTACCTACGAAAAGTTTACCAACGGTACACCTGAGCCAGAGAAGGCGGTAGAAACTCCTCTTAATGGATCAACTGAGCCCGCGCAAGAAGCTGCAGGCGAGCCGGTTCAAGGATAAGCTTGCAATAAATTTCATGTAAAAGCCATTCAGCAATTCTGGATGGCTTTTTCTATTTTTACAAATATTGTGAAAAATGGAAATCACGCTTTCACCTGATCAAAAAATTTATTTCGCCTCAGATTTTCATTTGGGCGTGCCCGATCACGACTCCAGCTTGGAACGTGAAAAAAGAATTGTCGCCTGGCTTAATCACGCAAAAAGAGATGCTCATAGCATTTATTTACTCGGTGATATTTTTGATTTTTGGTTCGAGTACAAGCATACAATCCCAAAGGGTTTTATCCGCTTTCAAGGAAAGTTAGCAGAATTAAGAGATGCCGGCATTCCAATTTATTTTTTTACCGGCAATCATGACATGTGGATGTTTGATTACTTCAGTAAAGAACTTGGTATAACTATTTACAGAGAGCCACAAGAACTTTCTGTCAACACTAAAAAAATATTGATCGGCCATGGCGATGGGCTTGGCCCAGGAGATACCGTTTACAAAATCCAAAAAAAGTTTTTCAATAGCAAAGTATGCCAGTGGCTTTTTGCAAGAATACACCCTAATTTAGGAATGGGCATTGCGCGATTGTGGAGCCGGCAAAGTCGCATCGCCAACACAAAAAGAGAAGAAAAATTTAATGGAGAAGGCAGTGAGTTTCTGTTGACCTATTGCAAAGAGATAGAAAAAACAGACCATCATGATTTCTATATATTCGGACATCGGCATTTACCACTCGATTTAAAAGTTGGTGAAACAAGTAGGTATATAAATTTGGGTGAATGGGTTCACTTTGATAGCTATGCCGAATTCTATGGTGGTAATATTTCTTTAAAGAAGTTTGAGTATGACAAATAAAATAGGTTTCTACGGCCTGCTTATTTTTTTTCATCTTAATTACACGGCCATTGGTCAAACTATTTCAAAGAAGATCCTAGAAATCAAATCTAAAGAAGTTGTTCAAGTATCGGTTGATCGATTAGGAAATTTTTTTATCGTCTCCACAGGCCTTGTTAAAAAAATAGACGCGAATGGAAAAGTAACCGCCTCGCTAAAACAAAAAAACATTACGATACTCGAACCCTGGTACCATCCCGCCATTTTTATTTACGATCAGAAAAAAAACAGTTGCCTGTACTTTGATAGAAACTTTGAAAATGAGAAGGAAATAAAAGTCAATTCCGCTTGGGCAATCGAACCTTCGCTTGCTTGCCCGAGCAACGATAATAAGATTTGGTTATTCGATCAGGCGGATGCATCTGTCAAGAAAGTGAATCCATTGACTAACGAAGTTTTGATTGAGTTTATCCTAGACACTACACAATTTAAAACAGCTCCTTCGTTTACCTTTTTGCGAGAATACCAAAGCATGATTTTTTTGCTGGATAAATATTCCGGCATCCTCGTCTTGAATAGCATTGGAAAGCAAATCAAAAAAATTGACAAGAATGGGATCAGCAACTTTGGCTTCTTTGGGGAATACCTGTACTACTTAGATGACCCAGCCATCAAATTCCTGCACCTCGTTACCGAAGAGGCCTTTGAAGTGAAAGTTGAAGGCAACAACAAATTTGCGTTGGTTAGCGATGAAAGAATCCTATTGGTAAATCAGAAGAATAAACTTTCTATTTTTGAATTCCGCCCAGAATAAAAAAGCCTGATGCAACCTTTTAGTACATATAGGCGTCTATGATAAAAACCTTACTTATGCGCCTACTCTTTACGCTTCTTTTGCTTGTTTCAACAATTTGTTCATATGCCCAAATCGAAAAGATTAAGGCCGCGCGTTTTACTTCCATTCGCTCATTTGGGCCTTTTAAAGTAACGCTAATTAAAGCCGAGGCAGCGGGAGCGGAAATCGACTATCAAGGGCTAGACCCAGAAGACGTTTTGATCAAATGCGATGACAGAGAATTGCACATCAAATTGCGCAATCAAAGTTTTCTGGATTTTAACGGTGACCAATACAAAAGCAGAAATAAACCCTACGCAAGAGTTACTATCTACTACACTTCGTTGGACAATATTGAAGCAAAAGCAGGAACTATCATTGTAGCCGAGGAAACTATCGTTGCCAAAAACTTGACTTTGATCAGCAAAATGGGTGCGGAAATGCGGCTTGACATAAAAACCGAAAGACTTGAATTAGACTCTTCCATGGGCAGCGAAGTGGAGTTAACCGGAACTGCAACAACGGCCGACATAAAGTCAAAAATGGGCAGTAACGTAAACGCCTCTATGCTGCAAAGCCAAAAGGTAACCGTGACTTCGTCCATGGGTTCTGAAGTTTCCGTTTTTGCAGAAAATGAATTAAATGCCTCTGCTGACTTTGGCGCATCCATTTCTTACAAAGGCAATCCACGACACAAAAGTACCTCTCGGTTTTTGGGTGCAGAGGTCAATCCAAAGAAGTAACTTCACAAGCTCCTTCATTACAATCCTTAAAATTCCTTTCCTCCTCTGTTCATTTTTGAACATCTTTGTACGTATTAGAACAAAGTGAGGGATGAAAACTGCATTTGCGGACAGTTGGCGCATTGGCACAGTTTTTCCTTTCAACACACGCTAAACCAAACCTATTGTGAACGAAGGCGGCAAAATTTTAATGGTAGATGATGACGAAGATGTGCTGCTGGCAGCCAAAATGCTTCTCAAAAAAAACAATCACCAAGTCATCATCGAAAAAAATCCAAACAAGATTCCTTTCCTACTCAACAATGATACCTATGATGTGATTTTGCTGGATATGAATTTTAGCAAAGACACCACCTCTGGTAAAGAAGGTTTCGAATGGTTGAAGGTCATCAAAGAAAGAGAGCCCGATGCAGTGGTAATCATGATTACCGCATTTGGCGATGTGGAGATGGCTGTTCGGGCATTGAAAGAAGGCGCTACTGACTTCGTTCTAAAACCTTGGCAAAATGAAAAACTGATTGCCACGATTTCCACAGCCATTAAATTAAAAAAATCATATAACGAAGTTGACAAGCTGCGCAAAGCGAAAGAAATTCTGGAGGAGCAGATCAGCCAACCCTTTCGCGACATTATTGGAAACAGTACGGCCATCAATGAAGTTTTTTCATTGGTAGATAAAGTAGCCAAGACGGACGCTAATATTTTAATACTGGGTGAAAACGGAACGGGAAAAGAATTGATAGCCCGCGCCATCCACCAAAAATCATTACGCAAAAATAATTCCTTTGTA
>JBBSCN010000018.1:0-27642 GCA_038250265.1 Cytophagales bacterium
AAAAATGCAGCGTTCAGGGCAATGGCTGAATCAATGAAATTATATTTTATTGCAGACCAAATTCCTCTATCTGTTGACGAATCGATTCTACGTGTTTGCACAAGTGAAGAATGCAGATACAGATTATGTGGCATTACCGTGGCTCCAATAATTCCGATGGCTATGTAAAGCGCAGTATCATTAGGCAGGGAAGGAATGAATCCAACAAGCAGATCACTCATATCAGGTTTTGCCAAAATCATTTCTACAAAAAAGGCACCGCCAATAATCACTACAAGGGCAATTATAAAAGACTCCATTTTACGCATGCCATAGCTTTGCAGCACAAGAATTATTAGCGTGTCTAACACTGTCAGGGAAACACCCCACACCAAAGGCAAATCAAAAAGTAGTTGCAGGCCAATTGCCATTCCTAATACTTCGGCCAAGTCGCAGGCGGCAATGGCAATCTCGGCCATAAACCACAGCGAATAATTTATTGCAGGCCGATATTCACTGCGTGATGCTTGTGCCAGATCAAGTTGACGCACTACACCCAGTCTTGCGCTGAGGCTTTGTAATAGCAATGCCATCAGGTTAGACATCAGTAGCACCCAAAGAAGTGAATATCCAAACTGACTTCCCCCGGCAATGTCCGTAGCCCAGTTGCCTGGATCCATGTAGCCTACACTTACCAGATAGGCGGGCCCCATAAAGGCAAATAGCTTCCGCCAGCCTTTTCGATTGGTGGCATCAACAGAAGCATGTACTTCGCTTAGCGACTTTCTTTTTGTAGTAGCTTCGTTCATGCTAAGCCGTGACCAATATATTTTCAGAAACTTCCTTCGATATAAAAAACCGTTGCCCGTTAATGCTTACTTCCATCGAGCCATCGTATTCTTCCCGATCCACTACTTTTATTTTTTTTCCGGGGTGTGCCCCGATCTTGTCCAAGTACTTCAACAGTTGCGAGTCGGAGTCTTTTACGGCTACGATGATCGATTCGCTCCCTTGCTTTAAACTCCCCAACGCCATTTGCTGAGGGACTTTAAATTTTCCGTTGCTGTCGGGTATTGGATCTCCATGTGGATCCACTTTAGGAAAGCCCAGAAACTCATCCAACTTTTCTATCAACCGAACGGACTGGATATGCTCCAATTGTTCGGCTACCTCATGCACTTCGTCCCAGGTGAAGTCTAATTTCTTTACTAAAAAAGTTTCCCATAGACGATGTTTGCGGATAACCGACAGCGCCAAGCCCTTTCCTTTTGAGGTAATATTTACCCCATAATATTTTTCGTAGGTGATAAATTCCTTGATCGATAGCTTCTTGATCATGTCGGTAACGGAGGCAGCTTTGGTGTTCATGGCTTCCGCCAGATCGTTGGTGGTAACGGATTCCATGCCCGCCTTCGATAGGTGGTAAATCGACTTGAGATAGTTTTCTTCCGTTAAGCTAATCATGCCCCCAAAGGTACATTTTTTAGGGAGGTCTAAAAAATATTTTAAACGACTTTGGCTAAAATCAAACTGTTAGAATTTTTGAATAGCTTCCAAAAATCGGACTTCTTCCGATGCCCACGTCAGCTCGGTAGCATCGGCTTGAATTTTTGAATAGAAGGTTTTGGTTGTCATGGATTGCAGAATTTCTTTCCCATCGAACACACTAAAGTCGAGAGAAATTGCCCCATCGTACCGCTCACAAAGTTGCTTCCAAGGCACGTGGTTTTGCAACAGAATCGGCAATCGGCAACCCAGATATTCATACAATTTGGTTGGGGTCGAATTTTCAATATGGGGTGAAATCGGATACGAAATGATACCAAAGTTGGCGGTAGAAATAGCCTCCAAAATCTGTGCGTGGGGCACCAATTCATCACCACCTTTTAGGCTAATAAACAAGTGGTTTTTGATGGCTTTTTGGATGTCAAATAATGCGTTTTGTTTTGCGCAATGACCGATTATCAACAGCTCTATTTTGGGTTCCAATTCGTGAAGCTTTTTGGCCAAGTCGATGGCCTTAAAAACGCCCGTGCTTTCGGATAGTGTTCCGGTAAAAATGAGTTTTACTTTTTCAGAATTGGGTTGACGGCTGAAACCGATCGGCAGCCGCACTTTGTTCTCAATCACGGAATATTTATTTCCCACAAACCCGATTTCTTTTTCGTACCCTTTTTCGGCCAATAAGTAGCCCTGAAAGAGGGGAGAAGTGACCTTCTCTTTTAGCCGAACCCAAGCGGCAATTAGAGGCCGCAGAAGTGATGGAAAAGCATTGGTGAGAAGAATGTTCCGCCAATAATTTTCCTGTACATCGTAGATAATTCGAGTGCCAAATAATATTCTGTTTAGTACCGCAACTATCAACAATTCATGGGTGTTAACTACAAGTATTTCAGGTTTTACTTTATGTATTTTTTGGGCGATTTTAATCGGAGCCAGCCATCGTTCTAAACTCAATCGTCTGAATTTTTTAAGCGGCAAAAAGTGTATGGAATCGTTGTTCGTTTCTTGGTTTTGACTCGCTTGACCTATCAAAAAGACCTCCTGATTTTTGTTTGCCAAAGAGGCTGCCATTTTCTCGAAAGCGCGCGTGTCGTCAACGGGTTTAAGGACTGAGGCAATGACTATTCTCCGTTTTTTCATTTCTTGCAGCCCGATTCGCAAATGGAATTAAGAGGGTGGAAATTTTGACTAAAAGTAACTCATAAAATGCAACTACAAGAACTGATTGAAAAGGCCTGGAATAACCGCGAACTTTTGAAGGATGTAGACACACAAAAAGCTATCCGCGAAGTAGTGGAAAAATTGGACAAAGGAAGTCTTCGCGTGGCAGAACCAGACCAGCAAAGAGGGGGCGAAAAATGGATCGTAAATGAGTGGGTGAAAAAGGCCGTGATCTTGTACTTCCCAATCCAACAAATGGAGACAATTGAGGTCGGCCCTTTTGAGTTCCATGATAAAATTGCTTTGAAAAGAAACTATAAAGAATTGGGCGTTCGGGTCGTTCCACATGCCATCGCCCGGCACGGTTCTTTTTTGAACAAAGGTGTGATCATGATGCCGTCTTATGTGAACATCGGAGCCTATGTAGATGAAGGTACCATGGTGGATACATGGGCTACTGTTGGCAGCTGTGCGCAGATTGGAAAGAACGTTCACTTGAGTGGAGGGGTAGGAATTGGTGGCGTGCTGGAGCCAGTGCAAGCTGCCCCGGTGATCATTGAAGACAACGCCTTTATTGGATCTCGTTGCATAATTGTCGAGGGTGTTCGGGTGGGCAAAGAAGCCGTGCTTGGCGCAAATGTGGTGCTGACAGCCAGTTCAAAAATCATTGATGTAACGGGCAGCAAGCCCATCGAATACAAAAGTTTTGTGCCGCCCCGGTCGGTGGTGATACCGGGCACTATTCCCAAAAAGTTTGCCGCGGGCGAATTTCAGGTTCCGTGTGCGCTGATCATTGGCACGCGCAAAGAAAGCACTGATAAGAAGACTTCGCTCAATGACGCTTTGCGCGAAAACGGGGTTTCGGTATAGGCTGGCATGGGCTTTGTCTGGGATAGTTTAAAATAATAATTTCGTACATGCGCTCGATTATTTGGATTGTTGTTTCCCTCCTTTGCTTTGCCTTTGTTCAGGTGGACAAGATGCCAGTTATTGTCAATAAATCTTTTGGCGTGGGAGAACGCGTTGATTATAAGATGTATTTATGGGGACTAAGTGTTGGAAAGGGATCTGCAGTTGTAGACAAGAATTTGCATTTAAAAGGCAACCGTTATTGCTTCAAAGTAGATGCCTATATGCAAACGCAAGGACTCGCGACCTGGGTTTCAAAAGTCAATGATAACTGGGGATCGTTTATCGACACTGCCGAATTGATTACACACGAATCATACCGCAAGATCAGCGAGGGCCCTTATCGATTAAATGAACTGATAAAGTACGATCATGCGAAAGACGAAGCCTCGGTGCAGGTAGCCGATAAAAATACGGGTGTATTTGGTGAACCCAAAGTATATACAACCCCCGACCAAGTGCGAGATGTAGTAGCTGGTTTTATGTATTTGAGGGTAATTGATTTTTCTAAATACAAAGTTAAGGACACCGTCACAGTATCAGGTTTTTTTGAAGACAAAGCGTACAGTTTCAAAATACTATACCATGGCAAAGAGGTTGTGAAAATGGATTTAGGTAGAATAGTTTGCCATAAGCTTGTTCCCATTATGCCAGACAATACACTCTTTAGGGGCGAAAATTCCGTTACCACTTGGATCTCAGCCGATAAAAACCAGATTCCGATAAAAGTTGAGGCTAAGATGTTTGTCGGTAATGCCACCACAGAACTGGTGGGCTTTAGGGGCTTAAAAAACCAATTTAAGATTCAGCGTTGATCAGGCAGATTTGAGCAATTCTGTAAACCGCTCAATAGTGACCGGCTTAATAACAAATTCCTGCACTTCTTTAAATTCCCTTGCTCGATTCATATCTCGAGGGTCTATGGAAGAACTAACCATGAAAATCCTGATTTGCTTTGCCAAGCTGTTTTTTAATGAGGTGAATTCTTCTAAGAACATCCAACCATCAACAAAAGGCATGTTGATGTCTAAGAACAGATAATCTGGTAGACTCTCGGAGATCAGCGAATTTTCCTTTAGGTATGCAAGCGCCTCTGCTCCATTTTCAAAATGCAAGATGTTTCTAGCCAATTTCGCAGATTCGATCATGCGCGTGGCAGTGAATTGAAAAATGGAATCATCATCAACTAAAGCTATTACAGGCATCGTATCTCGTTACTATTTAGTTATCAATAAATTTAATAGTAAAGGTGGTTCCAAGGTTTTCCGCACTTTCAATAGATATCTCCCCACCTAGTGATTCTATTTGATTTTTAATCATGAAAAGGCCAATTCCGCGACTTTCAGGATGTTTATGAAAAGTTTTTCTCAGTTTAAAAACGTGATGTCCGTATTTTTTTAAGTCAATTCCGAGCCCGTTATCACTCACCTTTAGTATAATTTTCTCATTTTCTTTCCGGGTGGAAAAGCTGATTTCAGAAACTTGGTCGGGCGATCGATACTTAATGGCATTGCTCAATAAGTTCATAAAAATACTTTCTAGGTAAATGTTCGGATAGCTGATCAGTGGAATCACCGAAAAGTCAGTGTTAATGATAACTTTCGAATCGGCAATTTGAATATTGAGTTGCTGCTTTACGTTGGCCAACACGTTTTCAAACAATAACTCTTGGTGGGCAATGTCTTTGTTTTGTTTGATTTTTAAAACCTCATTGAGTTCGTGCAGGCTGTTAGACATTTTCGTGCTAGCCTCTCGAAGCATTGTGATGAAGCTGATCTTCTCCTTTTCATCGCTACTTTTCTCATAGAAGTCCAGTAAGCTGATAATATTGCTCACAGGTGAACGAAGGTTGTGCGACACAATTTGAGTGAACTCATCCAACTGCTCATTTTTTCTTTTTAGGTCGTCAGCAATAAGGGTTAGCTTATCGTTTTGTTCTAAGATTTTTTGCTCGTTCTGTTTACGATCAGTGATGTCCCTGAACTCGGTCACCCGAATTACCTTTTCTCTGTACGGAATATTTCGTCCATGAATTTCCAGGTTATACCGGGTTCTATCTTTTCTAATTCCGATTACATCATAGGGCTTGTCGTAGCCTGCAGTGATTTTTTCTTTTACTTCCGCAATACACTCGGGGGCAACCAAGTTTAAGCCGTTCATTCCTATTAACTCTTCAAAACTGTATCCTGTCAAATCGCTTAGTCCCTTATTGGCATCCATAATTTCGCCTTGGTAATGAAGGCCAATTCCTCCAAAAGAGGCTTCTTGCAATATGCGAAATCTGTTTTCGCTTTCTTTTAAATCTTGTTCGGCCTTCTTCTGTTTGGAAATATCGCTCATGATACCGAGCATCCTATAAATCTTTTGATTTTCGTCCTTTAAAAAAAACCCTCGGTCTAGCAGTAAAATATATCCACCCAACTTGGTTTTGTACCTGTATTCTACTTCAAAAGAGGTTCCAGCAGATTGGCTAGCATCCAATTTTTCGATGATATTAGCATGGTCTTCTGGGTGAAGCATTTTGCCCCAATCTTCTATGTTTCCCATTTCCGTAGGTTCATAGCCCAATACTTGGTTTACATTTCCGCTCCAGATAATCTGACCCGATTCAATATCATAGTCGTAAATGACTTGACCGGATGAGGCGGTGATAATTTCATAGCGGGTTTGCCAGTCTTTGTTTTCTCTCTCAAATTGTTTTTGTTCAAGCAAGGCTCCTACGGTAATGGCAAATGATTTTATGATTGAGTATTCAGCTTCAGTTATTTGTCGTTCAGTTTTACACTCATCGATTCCTATAAAACCCCAAAACTGATTTTGCACCTGAACGGGCAGCATGATGACTGATTTGATCTGCTGATTCTTCATTACTTCTCTAAAATCAGTATCCACAATATCTCGAACATGTTTTTTGAAGGCTCTATTTTCAACTAAGCATTTATACAAAGAGGGTGCAGCTGCAAATGGAAAATCCTGTAGACGGGCGTTGGCTATTTGAGGTGCCGCCTCCCCCGAATTCCATTCTAATTTAATACTGCTGTACATTCCATCAGGTTGTATTTTATTCTGAAAAACGTACACTCTATCAACACCCGTATTGGTGCCGAGTATCTCCAATGCTTTTTGTAGACCAACCCAAATATCGGGCTCAATGGCAAGTTGACTCGTAGCCTCGGCAAGCGCTGAAAGCATGAAATCCCGATGCGTTAGAGCTTGTTCTTGAGCTCGGTTGGCCTCCTCCATCTTTTTTCGCTCGGTAATGTCAACTGCGGTGCCAATCATTTTTACCGGATGCCCATCTTCCGTAATTACTTTTCCGGTACCAGAAATCCAGCGCATTGTTCCATCGGGCAAGATCACTCGATGCACAGTATAGTATTGACTATTGTTTTTGAGACTCGTAGCGATATCTGCTTGAAGCTTTTCCAGATCATCCGGATGAATATATGTCAGGTATTTTTCAAACGACAGCTGGCGGTAGGATTCATCTAAGCTATAGATTTCTAGAATCTCATCTGACCATACTACTTCGTTAGTGATCATGTTCCATTCCCAAATGCCGATTTGCGCGGCATTTAATGCTAGCGAAAGCCGTTGATTGGTTTCGCGCACCGTAGTTAGCAGCTCCATTCGATCAGAAACCTCAAGTACCAAAACCACAACGCCAACAACTTGTTTTTCCGGATCATAAATAGGATCATAGCGGTCTTCCCAAAAAATCCGCTGGATATGTTCGTCTCCGTATTCCTCAATGGTAGTAAAACTCTCCCCGCTCAGTGCACGATCGAAATTGGCTTTTGCCTTTTCGGCATCTGTCTTATTGATCTTGTTCAGAATTTCTACCAGATTAGCACCCAGTTCAATTTCCACTCCCCATATTTTTTTCATGGTTTGAAAATGCGAGGAAGAAAAAGCTGTATAGCGATAATTCTTGTCCAATGAGAATACGATTACCCGTGAGGAGCTTTCAATGGCCGAAGACAGGTATTCAGGTAACATCGGGTAAAGTTGACTGTAAATGTAATTTTTTTGTGAATTCTATAAAGTTGTATTTTCGCCCAAATATTACCTAACCCCTTCATCTATATGTTAAAAGAATTTAAAGATTTTGTCATGCGCGGCAACGTGGTTGACCTAGCCGTTGGTGTTATTATAGGTGGCGCTTTTGGCGCTATCGTTAATTCATTGGTGGCAGATATTATTACGCCTATTATCCTTCAACCTGCGTTGAAGGCTGCCGGTGCCGCAAACATCGCATCCTGGAACCCCGGAGGAATGCTTTTGGGGAAGTTCGTCTCTTCGGTGATTTCTTTTACCGTGATAGCGTTTGTCTTGTTTTTGATCATCAAAGGCATGAATGCAGCTACTAAAAAGAAAGAGGGCATTCCTCCCGAGGCACCTGCGCCTCCGCCCTCGGATATTCAATTGCTGACTGAAATCCGAGATTTATTGAAGAAGGAGGAAAAAACCTTGTAAAATCAAACAGCCTAAAAGGGCTGCTTTTTTATCTAAACTTTTCCGCAACCACTAACTCTTTGCTGCCAGCAACATAGTGATAAAAACCACTTCCCGATTTTGTTCCAGTAATTCCAGCCTGTACCATGTTAACCAACAATGGACAAGGTGCATATTTTGGGTTGCCAAAACCATCGTGCAGTACGCGTAAAATCGACAAACAGACATCCAATCCAATGAAGTCGGCCAATTGAAGCGGCCCCATGGGGTGCGCCATCCCAAGCTTCATTACCGTATCGATCTCTTGCACTCCTGCCACCCCTTCATATAACGTGTAAATCGCTTCGTTGACCATGGGCATTAAAATCCGGTTGGCAACAAAGCCTGGATAATCGTTTACCTCCACGGGTATCTTTCCAAGTTTTTTGGAAAGCTCCATAATTGTTTGAGTGGTAGAATCACTGGTGCTGTATCCTCGTATAATCTCAACCAATTTCATGATTGGAACAGGATTCATAAAGTGCATACCAATCACATTTCCGGGGCTTTTTGTTACGGATGCTATTTTGGTGATGGAGATGGAAGATGTATTGGAAGCGAGAATGGTGCCCGGCTTGGTGTGCTCGTCTAGGTCTTTAAAGATCTTTAATTTAAGATCGATATTTTCGGTGGCAGCTTCCACCACTAGATCAATATCCTTAAGCCCTTCCGTCATGAAGGTGGTGGTAGAAAGATTGCGAAGCGTTTGGCTTTTCGCATCGGCATTAATAATTCCTTTTTCTACTTGACGAGAAAGATTTTTTTCAATTGTGGACAACGCTTTTTTCAGCGCATCTTCAGAAATATCTATGATGGAAACGGTGAACCCATTTTGTGCGAAAACATGAGCAATACCATTTCCCATTGTTCCCGAACCGATCACTGCAATTTTTTGCATAGCCAGAGTTATTTACTTTTGTTGGCAAAGGTAGAATTTCAAATGGCATCTGAAAAACCAAAATCACGGATTAGAAATTTGTCTACGAGGTATCTGAACTTTTATAGATATGGGGTGGCTTCTATTCTCTCTGCAATAGCGATTGCTTTTTTAGTTGCTGGATACTTGGCTTATTTGGGGGAGGGGCATCTGAGTAATCTTTTGATGCCAGTTTACTTGTGTTATTTCATTTTTATTTGGTTCAAAGTAAACCAACGAGTTTACCACGTTGAGTTTGACGATGAGTTTTTGTATGTTGCCCAAAGAGGACATGATTTAGTTATTCCGTTGGAAAACATAAAAGATGTCAATCTTGTTTCAGTGGGAGGCGTTTACAAAGTTGATTTATATGCCAAAGAACTATTTGGAGATAAATTCTACTTCAAACCTTCACTTTTATATCCTTTCAATCACAAAAAGAAGGAAGCTGTTGTAGATATTCTTTGGGCGAATATTGAAAAGGCAAAGAGTAAGAAGCAAGATTTTCAAAGGAATGCACTGCATAGTTGACTCACTCAACCAAAACCTCCTTAGCAAAACCCATCGCATTAAACCGAAGGGAGAGTCGTTGGGTTACGGTATCCCTTCCACACTTTTCTCCAGGGGTCAAGTAATAATAAAAGAATTTTTGATTTCGTTTGTACAATTCATTCGTGTCAGGCCGGCCCAAGAGTTTAACAATATCATCCTGAGAAAGACCTTTTAACTTTTCTTTTTGATCTAGCAGCTCGGGCAATGCCTTTCTACGCTCACTCGTACAGCCCCATTTGTCGTTTTTCCACTTTTCTAAATTGATGTTGTCAAATTTAGGCAGCGGCTTTCCGCACCCTGCCAGAAGGAGCGCCAACAGGCTGCAACAAGAAATAATTCGATAGTTCAATGTATTTGCATTTAATTTGTACCACAAAGGTAGCACATGGCATTAAAGGTAATAAAAGCAGTTTGGTTTGTTTCGTTGATTATATTTTTAGTCGTGTTTATGTACAATTACGCCTCTCTGCCGGAAACAGTCACGGTGATTGATTCAGAAGAGACGGCTCTATCCATTTCGCGTGATGGTATTTTTTATACCGTGCTAGCGGTGGCAGGTATTTTAAATCTGTTTGTGTTCGTCATCAACAAGTTGTACGCTTTTAAGCCAGATTTTCGGGCATGGTTTTATGGGCTTATCATTACGCTTAATATTTTCCTGATCATCTCTATCAACTTTATAGCGCTTTACAATAGTTCCGAAAAATTTGATTTCGAGGCCATTGGCTCAATAATCTACGGAAGTGTCATCCTAGTGCTGATTTGGTCGATTGGTTGGCCTATCTACTTTGTTTCAAAAAAAATATTTTCTAAACAGGCGGTTTGATTCTTATCTTTTTAAGAGTTGAAAATCAACTGATTACTTCCTTTCCCGTGCTATTTTTTTGTAGTTCGGGCAATAGCTAGTTTCCTAGAAGTCTCGAAAAAATTATTTTCTTCGAACATCTGATATTTTTTTAACTAGTAAGTCCGACTCAATAATTTTTTCATCTTTGCGCGATTAAACTATTTTAAGTTTAGAACAACTATGGCGAAGGAAGCAAGTTACGATGAATCCAGTATAAGATCGCTCGATTGGCGCGAGCATATCCGCCTGCGCCCGGGTATGTACATTGGCAAACTGGGAGATGGTTCGGCCAAAGATGATGGCATTTATGTGCTCGTAAAGGAGGTAATAGACAATTGCATTGACGAGCACATGATGGGTTATGGCAAATCGATCGATGTTAAAATCACCGACCAGCATGTGATGGTGCGCGATTATGGTCGCGGCATTCCACTGGGTAAGGTAGTAGACGTGGTTTCAAAAATAAATACAGGTGCCAAATACGATTCAGGCGCTTTTCAAAAGTCAGTAGGGTTGAATGGTGTGGGTACGAAAGCCGTGAACGCACTCTCCAACTTTTTTAAAGTACAAGCTTTTCGCGAAGGTCAAACCAAATTGGCCGAGTTTAAGAAAGGGGTTTTGGTCAGTGATCCAAAGATTGGAAAATCGGACGAGAAGAACGGAACGTTGGTAGAGTTTGAACCAGACAACTCCATGTTTAAAAACTATCATTTCATCCCAGAATATTTGGATGACTTGATGTGGAACTATGCATTTTTAAATGCAGGACTCACTGTCAATTACAACGGACGAAAATTCTATTCAAAAGATGGTTTGCTTGATTTACTCAAGCAAAAATCAGATCCGGATGAAATCCGTTACCCGATCATTCATTTCAAAGGCGAGGATATTGAAGTAGCGTTGACCCACGGCAATCAATATGGAGAGGAGTATTATTCGTATGTGAATGGCCAGAACACCACGCAAGGAGGAACGCACTTGGCTGCTTTCCGCGAAGGATTAGTTCGCGGTGTGCGCGATTTTTACAAAAAAGATTTTGATGCGGCCGACATCCGCGCCAGTATTGTTGGGGCTATTGCCATTCGTGTGCAAGAACCGGTGTTTGAATCACAGACGAAGACAAAATTGGGTTCCATCAACATGACACCCGAAGGTGGGCAAAGTGTGAAAAACTTTGTGGCTGATTTTGTGGCCAAAGAGTTGGAAATTTATCTGCACAAAAACCCGATCGCAGCCGATGCACTTCAAAAGAGAGTTCTCCAATCAGAACGTGAACGCAAAGAAATCGCTGGGATAAAAAAACTCGCCAACGAGCGTGCGAAAAAAGCGAATCTACACAACAAAAAGCTGCGCGATTGCCGTTTTCATTTTGACGATGAGAAAGGCGAAAAGGGCATGGAGTCAGTTGTTTTTATTACCGAAGGCGATTCTGCGAGCGGATCCATCACTAAATCGCGCAGTGTAGAAACTCAAGCGGTGTTTAGCCTGCGTGGAAAGCCATTGAACTGCTATGGGCTCACCAAAAAAGTGGTGTATGAAAATGAAGAGTTCAACCTGTTGCAACATGCGTTGAATATCGAAGACGGATTGGACGGCTTGCGCTACAACAAAGTGATCATTGCTACCGATGCCGATGTGGACGGGATGCACATTAGACTGTTGTTGATGACGTTTTTCTTGCAATTCTTCCCCGACTTAGTCAAAGCGAACCATGTGTATGTCCTGGAGACTCCACTTTTCCGCGTTCGCAATAAGAAGGAAACAATCTACTGCTACAGCGAAGAAGAAAAGCAAGCAGCAGTCAATAAGTTAGGAAACAAGCCGGAGATCACGCGCTTCAAAGGATTGGGAGAAATTTCCCCCGATGAGTTTGGGACTTTCATTGGCGAAAATATCCGACTGCAGCCGGTATTGCTGAATAAAGAAAGTCATTTGGCAAAGTTGCTCGAGTTCTACATGGGCAAAAATACACCGAACCGGCAAGAATTTATTATCGAGAATCTTCGGATTGAGTTGGATAAAATTGAAAAGGAAGAAGTAGTGGTAGATACAGAAGAGACAGTTGAATAGAAATTTAGGTATTAATTGAACGACAGGAAATGGCTAAAAAGCAAATACCCAACGAGACAACAGATAAAGACGGAAACGTTCACTCCATTGCGATTGATGGGATGTACGAAAATTGGTTTTTAGATTATGCTTCGTATGTAATTCTAGAGCGTGCTGTGCCGCGCATCGAAGATGGATTGAAACCTGTGCAACGGAGAATTGCCCACGCCATCAAAGAGATGGATGACGGTCGGTTCAATAAAGTAGCAAATGTGATAGGTAGTACCATGCAGTTCCATCCGCATGGAGATGCAGCTATTGGCGAAGCCATTGTAAATATTGGGCAAAAAGAAATTTTATTTGATACCCAAGGTAACTGGGGCGATGTGCGCACAGGAGACAGTGCTGCAGCGCCTCGTTACATTGAAGCACGCCTATCCAAGTTTGCATTGGATGTAGTGTACAATCCTCAGACTACCGAATGGCAACTATCGTATGATGGAAGGAAGAAAGAACCGGTTACGCTTCCGGTAAAATTCCCGCTATTGTTGGCACAAGGAGTGGAAGGTATTGCGGTGGGGTTGTCAACGAAAATTCTCCCGCACAACTTCTGCGAATTGATCAAAGCCTCCATTGATATCTTGAAAGGCAAGAATCCGAAAATTTTCCCTGACTTTCCTACTGGTGGTATTGGCGATTTTACTGAATACGATCAGGGTATTCGTGGAGGTAAGATAAAAGTCCGCGCTAAGATTGAGATTGAAGATAAGAAAACACTTCTTATCAAAGAGATTCCGTTTGGCACTACTACCGCTTCTTTGATGGAGTCGATTGTGAAGGCGAGCGAGAAGGGAAAGATCAAAGTAAAACAAGTAGTAGATAATACTGCGAAGGATGTGGAAATCAACGTGAGTTTGCAAGCCGGTATTTCGCCTGAGGTGGCCATCGATGCGTTGTATGCGTTTACGGATTGCGAAGTTTCGATTTCACCAAACGCTTGCGTGATTGTGGCCGACAAGCCCCAGTTCATGAAGGTGAATGATATTTTGAAATTCAATACTGAGCAAACAGTAAAACTGCTTAAGCAGGAGTTAGAAATTAGAAGAGCTGAGTTGATGGAGAAAATTTTATTCTCCTCTCTTGAAAAAATATTTATTGAAAAGAGAATCTATCGCACCATAGAAGAAATCGAAACCTTCGAAGAAGTAATCATTGCGGTGGATAAGGGGTTGAAGCCTTACAAAAAGCAATTCTATCGCGAAATTACCCGTGATGATATTCTTCGCTTGTTGGAAATCCGCATCAAACGAATTTCTAAATTTGATTCATTCAAGGCCGATGAGTTGATGCGCGATTTGGAGAAAGAGCTGAAAGAAACATTGTATCACCTTAAGCACCTCACTGATTATGCCATAGCCTACTATCAAAACTTGTTAGATAAATATGGCAAAGGGCGTGAACGTAAAACAGAAATCAAGAGTTTCCAATCCGTGGCGGCTACCGAGGTGATTGCGAACAATCAAAAACTGTATGTAAATCGTGAAGATGGTTTTATTGGCTGGAGCCTGAAGAAAGATGAGTTTATCGCTGATTGTTCTGAGCTGGATGATGTGATTGTAATCCGTAGAGATGGGAAGGCAAAAGTCAGTCGCATCAACGAAAAAGTATTTATGGGCAAAGATATTTTGCACATAGGTATTTGGCGTAAAGGGGATGAGCGGATGATTTATAACCTGATCTACAGCGATGGTAAAAGTGGGGGTACCTTTGCGAAGCGGTTTGCCATGCCAGCGATTACGCGCGATAAAGAATATGACTTAGACCAAGGCAACACCAATAGCAAAGTACAATACCTAAGTGCCAACCCCAATGGCGAGGCAGAGATCGTGGAAGTAAAATTGAGTCAGTCCAGCACAGCACGGAAAAAGGTTTTTGATTTTGATTTTTCTGAAATGGAAGTCAAAGGAAGAGGTACGCGTGGAAATATCATTACAAAATATCCTGTTCGTAAAGTTGATTTTAAAGAGGGCAGGGGATCTACGTTGAGCGGATTGAAATTATGGTTCGATCAGGCTTCGGGAAGATTGAACAAGGATGAGCGCGGCAAGTACGTAAATAAGTTTGATGGAGATGATCAGGTTATTGCTATCACTACCAGTGGTAATTATAAGATCACCAATTTCGATGTGGCCAATCGCTACGAATCGGAGAAGACAATTTTAGTGCAGAAGTTCAATCCTAAAAAGCCAATCACAGCGGTGTATGTGGATGGTGAAAGCAAGCAATATTTTGTAAAACGATTCTTGATTGAAACCAATTCATTGGATAAAGAATTTGGATTTATTTCAGAAGGCATTGGTTCACGATTGGATTACGTGAGCACGGCCGATTCGCCCGAGATTGAAATAGAGTTAGTGAAAGGTAAGGGTAAGGAAAAAGAAACCGAGTTGATAAACCTGGACGAGATTGTAGATGTAAAAGGTTGGAAGGCGTTGGGCAATCGACTATCTCAATACAAAGTCACAAAGGTCAAGCCGCTGGAAGAGCCCGAAGATGCTTCAGCAGAAGACACAGACGATTACGAGGCGACAGGAACCGGAAAGGGTGCCGACCCCGATAGCTATCGGGGAAAAAAAAAACTAGTGAGGATGAACCAACCGTTGAAGAAGACGGCCAAACGGCTCTCTTCGGTGAGCTCAAAGAGCAAATCAAAGAAGGCAAGTCCTCTTCCGAAGAAAATTCGGAAGGCAAGTACTCCTCCGAAAAAGAACCAGCGGGCAAGCCCTTCTCCGAAAAAGATTCTGAGAGCAGGCCCTCTTACGAAAAAGATTCTGAGGGCAGGCCCTCCTTCGCCAAAGCTACGGAGGGCAAGCAAGCCGACCTCTTTGGCGAAAGCAAAAAAGAAGAAAAAAAAGTAAAAGGTAAAGATGACGATGATGAGAAGGGATATACGCCCGGGCAGACGGTTGAGCTGGATTTATGATGTTTGTAAAATTATTTATTTTTGATAATGGATTCATTAAATCAAATTCCTTTTAGTTTTTAAGATCGAAAAAGACGGTGTTGAATTTCATACTTGGTGCCCTGAATTAATAGGGTGCCACACACATGGCAAAACCCCACACCTTGCCTTTGTAAACCTTAAAGATGCGGTTCAACTTTACTTGGACGCCATTATGGAGGAGGAGATTGCACGACAGACTGCTCAGCTTTTAGATGAAGCCTAGGGAATTAATCAAGCTTTTGCATGATGAAGGATTTGTTTTCGTTAAGCAATCTGGCAGTTATGCGATGTAAAGAAAGTCCGTTTCAGAAAATAGTACCGTTCCCATCCATAGCAAAGATATTCCTACAGGAACTCTTCATTCCATTTGAAAGATGCTGGTCTAAAGTAAATCGTAACTTTACCGCATGAAAAAATACCTTCTTGTGTTTTGTGTGGTTGGCGCTACGAATCTTTTTGCCCAGGAAATTGTTGTGCAAGGCAATGTGCTGGATGCCATAAATGGCAAGTCCGTTAAAGCTAATGTGCGTTATAAGAGTTATCCTACGGGAGGAATCTCTGGTACGTTTCGAGACAGTACTTTTTCGTTTACTATTTTCGGATCGTCAAAATACCAAGTGACAGCAGATGCTGAAGGATTTATACCTCAAACCATTATTGTAGATCCAATTGAATCTGTCAATAATAAGATCAATCGCAATATTCTGTTGACATCAACCGGTAGGGCAATTCGGTTGGACAATCTAGTTTTTGAAATGGGAAAATCTGTCATTAATTCAAAATCATTTGCAGGACTCGATGAGATTGTTGCCATGATGAAAGACAACAAGAAAGTGGTGATTCAGTTGGAAGGGCACACGGATAGTGGAGGTGATGCAAAAAGAAACATGGCGCTTTCTCAGGATCGGGTAGAGGCAGTAAAAAAATATTTGAGTTCGAAGGGAATTGGTAAAGACCGAGTAAAAACAAAAGCCTTTGGTGGCACCCAACCTTTGTCTACAGAAAAGACCGAGGTCGCAAGATCACTCAATCGGAGAGTAGAGTTGCGGGTTTTAGATAACTAGTTCAGAGCTGAAGTTCAAATTCTTCAATTTCTTCGGGGATCTCAATCATTTTGAAATGAGCCAACTTTCTGAATATTTCTGCGCTAGGTCTTGCTTTTCTTTCTTTCGTTTCCAGATCGCAAGAGTAAAGGCCAAACCGTTTTGTTGGCCCCAAGTGCCATTCAAAATTGTCCCACGTGCTCCAATGGAAGTAGCCCCTGATGTCGATCCCATCTTGTAGCGCTTGATGTAAAATTTTCGCATAGTCAGAAATCGATCGTTGCCGCAGCTCATCTGTTTCTTGACAGATTCCGTTCTCAGTAATGATGATAGGCTTCTGATACTTTTTCCAATAGCGGTCGATACAAGTGCGCATCCCTTCGGGGTGATACTCCCACATATCGTCATGAATGACGCCTGATTTTTTTATTTTTTCGGGCGTTTCTAGGTAAGTAATCGGCATAGGATCGTGTGAAATGCGAGCGTAATAGCTCATCCCAAAGAAATCTACTTTTTTAAAACGATCCGGTACCCATTCCATAAACCACCAATCGCTCAGCGTTGAAGTAAACCAGCCCACTGTATTTTCTGCCGAAAAGATGGTGCAGTTATGTGAAATACCAACGGGCTGAAAGGGAAATTTTAATTTTATGTAGTCATAGATCTCGTCATGTGCTTTGCCCATATTTTTGACAACGGTAGCGGCTAAAACCGGGTTTGTTTTGAATGGGGGAAAAGAGCCTGCAATCCAACCAAAACTTGCATATACGTTGGGTTCATTGAACGTATTCCAATGGCTTACATGTTGTCCAAACTCATCTATTACCTTCTTAGCAAAATCGATCCAATAAATGTTATTGGCAACTTTTTCCCAACTGCCAAGTTTGGCAAACCAAATGGGATTGCTGAAGTGATGCAACACCATCATTATGCTGACACCTCTGGCCTGCAGTCCATCCAAAAGTTGGTGATAGTGTTCTACGGTTTCAACATCTAATGGTGCCAAAGGCGCTCGTTGTAATTTGCTCCACATCATCCCCATTCGGTAATTTGGTGCCAATGACGAGATGATCTCAACGTCTTCACGCCATCTCAACTCATGATCAGTGGTACGATCTAACACAAACCCATCTTTCGTCTTCACACCTTGCCAGTCGTGCTCAAATGCCGTTTCTATTTGGGTAGCGGCTGTGCTCGTTCCAAAGATGAAATCGGATGGAAAAACGTATTGCATAATTTAAATCGATCTCAAAAATAGACAATGAATTGATTTTGATTGCTTGTTATTTACTTTTGATGAATTAAAATGATGAATCCAGACCACCAAAATGAATTGATAGTCACCCATTTTCTTCAGTTCGTGACTAAAAAAAGAAGGGAGAAAATGGAACAAGTACTCGCTAACCGAACGAGGCACATAACGTTAGTGCTAGAAGATATTTTTCAGGCACAAAACGCCAGTGCCGCAGTTCGCACGTGCGAGTGTTTCGGAATTCAGGATATTCATGTAATCGAGAAAACAAGCCAGTATGAAGTGAACAAGAAAGTGTTAAAAGGATCGAACAAGTGGATGACGATTATTAAACACAAAAATAAAAATCAGAATAACACCGAAGCTTGTTATAAGCATCTGCGAGAAGAAGGCTATAAAATTTTTGTAACCGATCCTTCTGCCGATGGGTTGCCCATTGGCGAAGTAGACATCGATCAAAAAATAGCTTTGGTAATGGGAAACGAATTGGAGGGCATTTCTAAATATGCTTTAGACCACGCAGACCAAAAGGTTAATATTCCGATGTTTGGCTTCACTGAAAGTTTTAACATCTCTGTAAGTGCGGCCATCTGTTTAAGTACGCTGTCGCGGAAACTACGTACATCGAGTATCAATTGGCAATTGAGTCAACGTGAAATTCAAGAACTTCGGCTTCATTGGCTGCGAAAGATGGTTCGCAGGTCAGATCTACTCGAGCAGGAATTTGTACGCTCGATTCAGTAGCTTTGCATTGGCTTTAACATTACTAGATGAATAATTTTTTGCGAAGGGCATGGAAGTGGCTGGGCTGGTCTATCCTATCAATTTCTATTCTCGTTGTTATTTCAAATATCTGGGTTATCGCTAGTACCAGTGATAAAATTCTGAAATCGTTAAATGATTTGCCAGATAACAGCGTAGTACTTGTGTTAGGTACTAGCAATAAGTTAGTAGACGGATCTCCCAATCCATTTTTTCTCGAGCGGATCTGGCTTGCTTCTCTGCTCTATGAAAACGGAAAGGCATCTCGCTTTTTGTTGAGCGGAGACAATCGGACTAAATATTACAACGAGCCATTTGAAATGCGCAAAGCATTAGTTCAGGCAGGCGTACCTGATTCTATTATAACGCTGGATTTCGCGGGTCTGCGAACCCTTGATTCGATTGTCAGGTGCAAGGAGATATTTGGCCAAAGTAAAATCATTATAGTTACTCAATCGTTTCATTGCTACCGAGCGTTATTCATCAGCAAATTTTATGATATTGATGCGGTTGCGTTATGGACTAACAACGGTTCTGCTCACAGCTCAGCCAGAGTAAATGTGCGCGAATGGTTTGCCCGCGCGAAAGCCATAATCGACTTATACTTCTTGAGAACTTCTCCCAAACATCTTGGCGAGCCTCAGCCACTTGTCCTACACGAAACGAAAGGGAGTGAGAAACGTTGAACTTCCCGTTTATTGTCGATAAAAAATATTTACTTTTGCGACCTTACTTTTAAAAAGTTTTGAGTGGTTAAAAGGCTTTTTCTCGCTTTAATCGGCTTTTTCTCGTTGCTAGGGGTTTCGTTAGGTCAGGAAACCGTTATTACTGGTAAAGTTACTGATGCCTCATCGGGTGATCCGATCCCGTTTGTAAATGTGGTTTTCAAAGGAACTTCAGTCGGCATGACCACCGACTTTGATGGGAAATTTAGAATCAAGTCGTTGGCTCTATTAAAGAGCGACTCAATTATTGCCACCTACATTGGTTACAAGCCCCGCGCTAAAAAATTCAAGAAGGGAGTTACACAGGTTATCAACATCCAACTCAATGATGACGTTACGAATCTTCAAGAGGTTGTAATAAAGTCAGGTGAAAATCCAGCCTTTCCCATCATGAGGAGGGTGATTGACAACAAAAATATAAACGATAAGAAAAAGCTTAGCGGCTACGAGCACGATACGTACTCCAAAATCGAAATTGATGCGGATAACATTTCCGCAAAAATGAGAGAGAGAAAGATCATGAAAAAGATTGCTCAAGTATTGGATAGTCTCGACCGAATTGCCGGGGAAGATGGTAAGCCTATTTTGCCACTTTTTATTTCTGAGAGTGTTTCTAAGATTTATTATCGCGACAATCCTAGCCTGAAGAAGGAGTTTATCGAGAAGGTTAAACTCACTGGCTTGATGGGAGATGATTACGGTGATTTGCTGACGCAACTGGTCGGATCATCCATGCAGGATTATAATTTTTATTCCAATTGGTTGAATTTTGGCAAGAAGGCTTTTGTGTCACCGATTGCAGATGGGTGGAGGGCTTATTATGATTACGAACTAGTGGACAGCGCTACGTTGGGCGGACACTTTTGCTACCGGTTAGATTTCTTTCCTAAAAGTCTCCAGTCGCTTGCTTTTAGTGGAACGATGTGGATCACGAAAGAAGAGGCCGGTATCAAGCAGATTGATGCCACCATGGGAAGCACGGCTAACATTAACTTTATCGAAAAAGTAAAAATCCAGCATGAATATGAGAAAGTAGAAGGTGGTGCCTGGCTCCCCACTAAAAGCCGCGTGTTGATTGACGTGGGCGAGATAACCAGTAACTCAGCTGGCTTGTTGGCTAAATTTTATGTGAGCAACAAGAATTTTGTGGTTAATAAACCTAAGCCCACTTCTTTTTTCGACCACGCAATTGAGAAGGCCGAGGAAGCAAACTTGGAAGAAGAGGATAAGACATGGGATAGTCTTCGCCACGAGCCGTTGACAGAGACGGAAAAGAATGTTTATCATATGATTGATACCATTCGTAGCATCCCAATTGTAAGATCATATGTAGACATTTTGAAGGTCGTTATTAATGGTTATTACAAGACAGGAAAAGTACTTATAGGACCTTATTTAGGTGCAGTTGCCTGGAATAATCACGAGGGGTTTAGACTTCAGGCCGGATTTAAAACCAATATTAAATTTAGCAAGAAATGGGTTTTAGGGGCAAGTGTAGCTTACGGTTTTCGCGATCAGCGATTTAAATATCAAGCCTTTGCCAAGCACATATTGAACCGAAAAAAATGGACGACAATTACCTTGCGGGTAATGCATGATATCAACAGAATTGGTTTAGATGAAGACTATGTGACCGACTTCCCTTTGTTTGTGTATGCCAGCAGGTGGGGAAAATTTGATAGGAGCTATTATTTCAACGAGTACCGAGCAACTTTTGAAAGAGAATTGTTCAAAGGTTTCACACAGAAGGTGGCAATACGGGAGTTTGATTTCAATCCCGTATATGATTTCAGCTACTTTACAGATCCTTCTGATATTGCCACCTCGCCTCTGTCTAGAACTTTCCAAACAACAGAAATATTTTTTGAGTCTCGGTATGCTAGAGATCAAATTTTTCTACAAAATGACAACGATAGGATAGGATTAGAATCAAAAAGATGGCCCATATTCACGCTTCGTTATACAAAGGGATTTAAGTCGGTGATTGGCGGTTTTGACTATGATAAGATAAGATTGAATATTACTAAACGGGTAAAAATGGGTCCGCTTGGGAATGGGTATATTAATTTAACCGGAGAGAGAGTATTTGGGACTTTGCCTTACCCCTTGTTAGGAGTGCCGTTGGGTAATCAATCCGCTATTTATGCCCCTGTTAATTTCAACATGCTGCGCTTTGGAGAATTTGTCACGGATGAGTATGTTGCGCTAATGTATCGGCAAAACTTTGAGGGCTTGTTCCTAAATAGAATACCACTCATTCAGAAGCTGAAGTGGAGATTGTTGGCAACGGCCAACGTACTATTGGGGAATATGAGCAAAGCAAATAAATCACTTATCCCTCCTTTGCCAAGTGGAACTAAGTACGAGGCTTTCAGTTTAGACCCAACAGTACCCTATCTCGAGATGGGCTATGGAATCGAGAATATCTTCAAGTTTTTAAGAGTGGATTTTATTCACCGCTTAAACTATTTGGAAGTGCCAAGGAGTAGAAGTTTTGGTGTTTTCTTCACGGTGCAGATTCAGTTATAATTTTAATTTGTAATAAATGACGAAAGAAAAGCCGATGGACGAGTTGCCCGTAATGAATGAGGACGAAGGCATAGTATTGTTTCATCCGCACATTGCTAAAAACGCAATTGAAGAAGTAACAAAAGTGCTTCAATCACGATGGATTGGCCAGGGCCCACGAGTCGATCAATTTGAAAAGGAATTTACGGCTCGCTTCGCGCCTAATAAGCGCTCAATGGCTGTAGGATCGGGTACTGATGCGTTGCACCTCGCGTATATTTTGGCGGGTCTAAAGGAAGGCGATGAGGTAATTACACCCGTGTTTACTTGTACCGCTACAAACATACCATTCTTATACATGGGTGTGAAAATGCGTTTCGCAGATGTCGATCCAGAAACCTTGAACATCAACATCAATCACGTTCGTGAACTGGTGAACGAAAAAACAAGAGCGATTGTGTGTGTTCACTATGGTGGTCTTCCGTGCGATATGGATGAATTACATGCAATTGGAAAGGAGTACGGTATTCCAGTGATTGAAGACGCGGCACATGCGATGGGTGCGACTTATAAAGGTATAAGTGTTGGTGATATTTCTCCGTTCACAATTTTTTCGTTTCAGGCCATCAAGCATTTTACGACAGGGGATGGTGGAATGCTAATCATCCATGACGAAAAGTTGGTTGCTAAAGCAGAGCGAATTCGGTGGTTTGGAATCGATCGATCCAATAAGCAAAAAGGAACTTGGGAGAACGATATTACTGAAGTTGGCTACAAGTACCAGATGACAGACATTGGGGCTGCCATGGGGCTATGTGCGCTGGGTGAGTTCAACGAGATTCTAACTCATCGACAAAAATTGTTTGCATCCTATCAAGAGGGCTTAAAAAATGCGCAGGGCATTAAATTGCTAGGGACTAATTTCACTGACCGCACACATGGAGCGTGGCTTTGCACCGCTTTAGTAGAACGTAGGAGAGACTTCATGTTAAAGTTGCGTGAAAACAAAATTGAGTCTGGGCAGGTACATTATAGGAACGACAGGTACAGTGTTTTGGGTGGTAGAAGAGATGACCTTCCACTTATGGACTCAATTGAAGATAATTATATTGTGCTACCGCTCCACACTAAAATGACGGAGGCTCAAGTCCAATATATTTGTAGCGTGATCCGATCAGGCTGGTAGATTTTTTCGCCACACAGAAAAAATTCGTTTTATTTTATCTCTCCATAGTTTAATCCTGAAACCATCCCAATCGGGTGGGGGTGTTGGATTCATGAATTTGTTACCCATTCTCAAGTAAGCTCTAAAAAATGTTGAAATACTCATCCCCCATTTCATCAAAAACTGATTATGGCCGTTGTTGCCTTTTACTCTTGACGTGGTTCTAGAAACGAAGTGATAAATTCGTGATTTACTCACACCTTTAAAGTACCTTACCCCGCTATGCCAAAGTTTTATCATCATATCGGGATCTGATCCAAAACCAGGAGTAAGTTCGACACTTAAGCCCCCGATCAAGTTCCAAACATGACGATGTAGTGCCAATGGATACCAACTTGTGCCGTTCCAATCTTCAAAAGGAATTTCTTTGTACTCTTTCAAAAATCTGACCTCATCAAAGGCATCTACTTTTCGCCCATAATCGAATGGAGACATCATGCTAGCAAATGGGGATTGGATCGGCTCAATGAGGGAACCGGAAATACAGAAATAAGGATCTTTAAATTGATTGATTTCTTCTAGAAGGTAGAGATCCCAATCGGGGGCATAGTAAAAATCGTCATCGGAGAGGACGATGTAATCGCTGGTAACCAAAGAAGCCGGTGCATTAAACCCATAACAGACTCCCACATTTTCGCGAGAGTAGGTGTATGATAATCGCTGTCCTTTTACCCACTCAAGCGTGCCGTCTTTGCCCTCGTTTATGTGCACAATAATTTCGTGTTTGTATCGAGAGTTTTTACGAATGCTTTCAACGCAGCATTTCAAATAGGGGAGGTTATTCCAAGAGGGAATAAGGATCGAGAATACTGGTTTTTCTTCTGGTTCGATAGGGTGGAACTCAATAGCTGACATCATTTTTTTTAGCAGATTACGTAGGCAAATAAAGCCAATCATTTGTGGATAGCAATCGCGAGATATACTTTTATTGGCTCCCAATTGCTACGATGGATTTAAAAACCTCATATTTGCATTCCAAAAAAATAATTTAGATGAGTTCAATCAAAATCACGTTGCCAGACGGCTCTGTGAAGGAGTTTTCAAAGGGCATCAAAGGAATTGAAATAGCACACAGTATCAGCGAAGGTCTTGCACGCAATGCTTTGTCCATCGAAGTCAATGGAGAGATATGGGATTTGAGCCGCCCGATCAATCAAGATTCGTCTATCAAAATTTTTACATGGAACGATAAAGGCGGAAAGTACGCGTTCTGGCATTCCTCGGCTCACTTGTTTGCGGAGGCATTAGAAGCAGTATATCCGGGTGTAAAGTTCGGAATAGGCCCACCCATCGAAAACGGTTTTTACTACGATGTTGATTTGGGTGATATCCCTTTCGGGGATGAGGAGTTGGTGGCGGTCGAAAAGAAGATGGTTGAATTTGCCAAACAGAATAATGCGTTTGTGAGAAGCGATGTTTCCAAAAAAGAAGCCATTGAATATTTTACTTCTAAAGGAGATCCGTACAAATTGGAATTGATCGAAGGCCTGCAAGATGGATCCATCACTTTTTATAAGCAAGGCAACTTTGTTGACTTATGTCGTGGACCACATATTCCTACTACGGCACCGATCAAAGCAATTAAATTGTTAAGTGTGGCGGGTGCCTATTGGCGAGGCGATGAAAAAAACAAAATGCTCAAACGCATTTATGGCATTACTTTTCCAAAACAAAAAGAATTAGAGGAGTATCTGTTCCTACTGGAAGAAGCAAAGAAACGTGACCATCGAAAGCTAGGTAAGGAATTAGAGCTATTCGCTTTTTCCGAAAAAGTTGGAATGGGCTTGCCGCTGTGGTTGCCAAAGGGAACCATTCTAAGAGAACGGTTGGAGCAATTCATGCGTAGGGCGCAGGTCAAGGCGGGTTATGAACCAGTAGTAACGCCTCACATAGGCAGCAAGCAATTATATGTTACCTCAGGCCATTATGCGAAGTATGGTAAAGATTCTTTTCAGCCCATTAAAACTCCGGATGAGAACGAAGAGTTTTTCCTGAAGCCAATGAATTGCCCGCATCATTGCGAAATATATAAAACCAAGCCTAGGTCATACAAGGATCTTCCCATTCGCTATGCAGAATTTGGAACAGTCTATCGCTATGAACAAAGTGGAGAACTTCATGGGCTTACGCGCGTGCGAGGGTTCACTCAGGACGATGCGCACATTTTCTGTACCCCCGATCAGGTGAAGGGCGAATTTGTGAAGGTAATCGACCTTGTATTTTTTGTCTTCAAATCATTAGGCTTTGAGAATTATACGGCCCAGGTGTCATTGCGCGATCCTGCCGATAAAACAAAATACATCGGTGAAGATGCACTTTGGGATAGAGCCGAGCGCGAAATTCAAGAAGCGGCTGACGAACGCGGATTAAAAACTGTTGCTGTTAGGGGCGAGGCTGCTTTCTACGGCCCAAAGCTTGATTTTATGGTGAAGGATGCTTTGGGAAGGAGCTGGCAGCTAGGTACTATTCAGGTTGATTATCAATTGCCTCAACGATTTGAACTGGAATATGTAGGTGCCGATAATCAAAAGCACTGCCCTGTAATGATTCACCGCGCCCCGTTTGGTTCGCTCGAGCGCTTTGTAGCGGTGCTCATCGAGCATTGCGCAGGCAACTTCCCGCTATGGTTAGCCCCCGAGCAATTTTCGGTATTGCCAATCTCTGAAAAATTTAACGACTACGCCCAAAGGGTGGTAGATACTTTAAAGGAAAGCGATATACGTGGTTTCTTAGATGACCGAGATGAAAAGATAGGCCGAAAAATCCGCGATTCAGAAATGAAGAAAGTACCATTTATGTTGATTGTAGGCGAAAAAGAGGTTTCTGAGGGCAAAGTTTCAGTTCGTAAGCATGGTGAAGGCGACAAAGGCTCGATGGATTTGAATGAATTTGTGACCACTTTTTCCAAGGAATTTAGCCTCCCTAGCTCTTAATTTTATTTTGAAAAAACCAAAATTTATCGATCTTTGCACCCTGTTTTTAAAAAGTAACTTAAACCCAACGAGTGGCAATATTTCAAGGTGGTGGTCGCCCCGGTAACAAACCTTTTATAAGAGGTGCAAGGCGAGTAGTAGAGGAACCGTATCGTGTAAACGAAAGAATCCTTGCTCAAAAAGTAAGGGTAGTTGGTGAGAACATCAAAGTTGATGTGTATCCAACATCTGTTGCGATTAAGTTAGCTCAGGAGCAGGGATTGGATTTGGTAGAGATTTCACCGAATGCAGACCCTCCGGTTTGTAAAGTAGTCGACTATTCGAAGTTTAAGTACGAGCAGAAGAAAAAACAGAAAGAGATTAAGGCACACGCTCAGAAAACGGTTCTAAAGGAAATCCGATTCGGGCCGAATACGGACGAGCATGACTTTAATTTTAAAGTAAAACATGCCGAAAACTTTTTGAAAGAAGGAGCAAAGGTAAAAGCCTACGTTCACTTTGCCGGTAGGTCGATTGTGTATAAAGAAAGGGGCGAAATTTTGTTGTTGAAATTCGCAACAGCTTTGGAAGAATTTGGCAAAGTAGAACAAATGCCAAAATTGGAAGGAAAGAGAATGTATTTATTGGTTGCGGCCAAAGGAAAGAAGTAATAGTAAAGATTAACAGCGTATAAAATGCCAAAAGTAAAAACAAAATCAGGTGCTAAGAAGCGCTTCAAAGTAACCGGTAGCGGAAAAATTAAACGCAAAAGTGCTTTTAAAAACCACATCCTGACAAAAAAATCTACAAAGCAAAAAAGGAGATTGAGCAAGAAGACAATTGTAAGCAAGGCCGATGAAAACAACGTCAAGGCAATGCTTCCCTATGCTTTCTAAGAAATTCTGTCTTGCCGGCAGATGTTTGAGTAGTTATGTTTAACCGGTTCTTGGCAACTAAGATCCCGATAGCTATCGGGGCGCCAACGCCACAAATTAAAAAATTATGCCACGTTCAGTAAACAGTGTCGCATCCCGCGCTAGGCGCAAGAGATTCTTAGAATTGGCCAAAGGTTATTTTGGTCGCAAGAAAAATGTTTGGACAGTAGCAAAAAACGCTATTGAGAAAGGCTTGGTTTATGCTTATCGCGACCGCAAAGCCAAGAAGAGAGAATTTAGAGCATTATGGATCACTCGTATTAATGCCGGTGCTCGCTTGCATGGAATGTCGTATTCTACGTTTATGGGAAAGGTAAAAAATGCTAGCATTGATTTGAACCGCAAAGTATTGGCCGATTTGGCAATGAATCATCCCACCGCTTTTGAAGCAGTGGTAAATAAGTTGAAATAGTCTTCGCTACAATGAAATGAAAGGGGCGGTTGCCCCTTTTTTTATTTAAAAGGGTATGAATCGAAAGAAGAAGATTTTCATCGCAATTTGTGTTTTGTTTTTTACCGGGCTCGCCTGGCTCAGTTATGATATCAGTTCCAAAACCACCTTTCCGGGTTCAAAATCTCAACTAAAGGAAAGGCTCAAACTGCAGTATGTGAAGTCAGATTCTACGTTAAGGGACTCCTCGAAGGCAATTCATCGGCCATAATTGCAATTCGTCCAACAATAAATCAATTTAGCGGGGAGCAATTTGTCAAGTTTATGGCACGGGTTACATTTACATCAGATTAAAGCCAACTATAGACAGGATTATCCCCGGAGGTCAAGGACCTCTGGGGATTTTCTTTTTCAGCCAAGCCTGTTTCCGCAAGAGAAGTTAATTTCTTGCTCATTCTTCCTGCAGGTTACCATT
>JBBSCN010000019.1:0-27360 GCA_038250265.1 Cytophagales bacterium
ATGCGGATCCATTGTGAAAATGCAGCGAATTGGTCGCGGAGTTGTATACGACCATCCCAGACTTTCCAAATCCCGTCAGGCTGTTTACAATTGGGACTATTAATCCTTGGTTGGTGCCGTTGCCCACTAGCAGCAATACTGCACTTGCATCAGGGGCGGGTGAGGTTCCGCTCGTGCCAATGGCTACTTGAGATTTTGTTAAAGTAGCGTAGAATAGAAAGAGACAAAAAATGAACAGAAATTTGTACCGATAGCTTGTCATAGAAAGAAATTTGGTAAGGCGTAAAGAGTGTTGCAATATAATTGTTTACCCCGATTTTGGGCAATAAAAATTTGTCAAAAATGAAAATAGGGAAGTCTAGTCGAACAACGTCAAGTTGCCAAATTGATCTGCTGCCGGAACGGGCAGTAGAAGGGAAGGCCTATCGAACGAAAGTGTATTTAGTTGTGGGGAAACTGTAAAGCCTTCAAACTCAATATCGACAGGTTGTGCAATTAAAGTAAGGAGACTAGCCTCTTCTGTTTCTTTGTTTAGCCAAATCGATTCTTTGTCTGCGACAAGAACAAAAGGTTGCCGATCGGAGACAGTTGCGACCAAGCCTTTCGCCTGAGTTGTTATGATCGAGAAGGTATGGAATGAATCTCCTCCGTCCTCGTATTCTTCCCAAATGCCCGCGATAGAAAATACTTCTTTTGACTTTGCTTCAAAGCGCCAGGGGATTGTAGTTTTCTTTCCTACTTTTTTCCACGCATAAAATCCATCGCAAGGAATGATACATCTGAATTTTTTAAGGCTTTTAGCCAACACGGGCTTCTCGGCAATTTGTTCGGATCTAACGTTTATCAATCGTTCGGCAATGGATTTATTTTTTGCCCATTGCGGTGCAACGCCCCAATAGAAATATGAAAAACCCTGTGGACTCTCACTGGTAAGCACGGGAAACAACTGCGTGGGTGCTCCGTTATACTTGGGTAAAAAAGTTGGCTCTTCTGTTTTGAAACGCGCGGCCAGCGCACTTGCCGAAACACCAATCGAAAATCGCTCAACCATTTTTTTGAATAAATTCCAACGCTCTTAATTCCGACCAATATAGACCATTTTGATTGAACTGTGCGAAACCAACGTGTCCACCGCGCTCGGGATATTCGCTTTTGACGTAACTATGATCCAACAAATTGGGAAAACACTCTTCACTTAGAAATGGGTCGTTCTTGGCATTGACAATTAGTGTGGGCACTTTTATCGAATCCAAAAAACCAATAGAACTACATTTTGTGTAGTAGTCGATCGCATTGCTGAATCCATGAATGGGTGCCGTAAAGTGATCATCGAAATCGATTAATCTCGTTAGGCTTTTCAGTTTCGATACATCAAGTGCTGGATACTGCTTCGCTTTTTCAATCACTTTTGCTTTCAGGCTTTTCAGAAAACGTTGCTCGTATACCCAGTTGCCTGGCTGTGAGATTTGAAGGCAGCTCATGTGCAAGTCTAGTGGCACAGAAAACACAACTGCTTTTTTAAGAATGGGACAGGCTTCGCCTATTTCACCCAAGAACTTCAAGGTCAGATTTCCGCCTAGGCTAAAACCGATGAGGTAAATGGATTTATACTTTGTTGAAACGTGATTTATTAGGGATGTTAAATCATCAGTTGCCCCGCTATGATAAAACCGAAGTTGTTTGTTTGTTTCTTCACCACAGCCTCGAAAATTCCAAGTCAGAACATCAAAGTCATTTTGATGGAAAGCCTTGGCCATTCCTTTGATATACGATCTAGATGTGTTCCCCTCCAAGCCATGCGAAATGATAACGAGTTTGTCAGCGCCTTTCTTCAGCCAATCCAAATCCAGAAAGTCATCATCTGGCGTTTGGATTCGTTCTCGTTGGTAGGGAATCAGATCAACTTTTCGAAACAGGGAAGGGTAAATGGTTTCTAAATGGCGATTGAAAAGAAATGTTGGTGCCGTGTAATGTATCATTTCTTTTACTTCTATCCTCTAACTTTTCACGTTTGACCTTTTTTCTCGTATGTCGTATTTCTTCGCGCTAACCTATTGCTTTTTACTCTCTACTCTCTACTCTCCTCTTAATTGAGCATCTGATAAACCAATAGTGTTTTTGATAGCTTTTGCGGCAGGGCTTCAATTCGTGAATTATATTCAGAAATATCTTGGACTGCATAATCCCACTTGGTGGAATTTGCCAATAGCATAACGCAGGTCATCGGGTTGCATTATTGAAATTTTAAATGGAAAACTAAAAACGTCAAGGCATTTCTTCGATGGCCTCCTTCATCTCACTTTCGCTGTAGGGCTTGTGAAGTTTAACGGGTTTCTTTTTCGAATTACGTTTCTTTTTCACGCGGATGTTGGTGAATTCAATCAATAGTGAGAAGGCCACTGCAAAATAGACGTATCCCTTGGGTATTTCTTGATGGAAGGCTTCTAGCAACAGCATAAACCCAATTAGGATTAAAAATCCCAACGCCAATACTTCCATGGAAGGATGCTGCTGGATGAATTTGCTTATGGCACCAGAGAAAAACATCATCACTCCAATAGAAACAACCACCGCAATAATCATAAGTGAAACCTCCGATACAATACCGATGGCGGTAAGAATCGAATCAAAGGAAAAAATAATATCGAGTAAAATGATTTGAACAATGGTAGAGCTCATGGTGGCAACTTTTGGTTTTCCTCCGCTTTCTTCGTCTTCATCATCGCCCTCCATTTCGTGATTAATTTCATTGGTACTTTTAGCTATTAAAAAAAGTCCACCAAAACCGAGGATTAAGTCTCTTCCACTAAAGGTGTGCTCTCCATGAATGCCAAAAAATTGGATCAACCAATCTGGCATAATGTCATTGACGGTAAAGAGAGGTTCTTTGAAGCTGATGATCCAAGTGATGCATAGCAGAAAAACGATTCTAACAAACATGGCCAGAAACAATCCAATATTTCTGGCTTTTTGTCGCTGCTCCTCGGGAAGCTTGTTAGATACAATGGAAATAAAAATTATGTTGTCAATGCCCAATACTATTTCCAAAAAGCAGAGAGTGAGTAAAGCCAGCCAAGTGTCGGCTTTTAAAAATATTTCCATAGCAACACAATTAGAGATTTAATCCCAAATTAAAGCAAAGCCTTCAATTATCAAGAACGATTGCGTGGAATAATATTCCGTAATTTTAAAACATTCAAAAAATGAATAAAATCAGCGTTTTATCTCATTTTTGGTAGAAATTTATTTGCTTCATTTAATGCCTTTGAAATTTTCATCATCAACTAGAGGAGAAAATATCAAGCAGCTCCAAGGTGCTTTGTTTGATGTAGTCGTGATCGGTGGCGGAATCACGGGGGCGGGCATTGCATTGGATGCCGCTTCGCGTAGCCTGAGCGTTGGCCTGTTAGAAAAAAATGATTTTGCCTTTGGTACGAGCAGCCGCTCCACAAAGTTGATTCATGGTGGCCTTCGGTATTTGAAACAATTCGAATTCGGCTTGGTAAAAGAAGTGGGTAGTGAGCGCGCCATTGTGCATCGACTGGCACCGCACCTGGTAGTGCCTGAAAAAATGTTGCTGCCACTTTATGAAAAAAGAGGTCTCGGTTATTGGCTCACTTCTATCGGACTAAAAATTTATGATTTGTTGGCGGGAGTGAAACCAGAAGATCAGCGGAGAATGCTCACCCGCAATCAAACGCTGCGACAGGAGCCATTGTTAAAACCAGAGGACGTGAAGGGTGGTGCGATTTATGCCGAGTATCGAACAGACGATGCCCGATTAACAATTGAGATTATAAAGACCGCACATGAAAAGGGCGCTATTATCGTCAGTTATTGCCAGGTAACGGATTTCATATATGAAAACGAAAAAATTGCAGGCGTACAAGTAGCTGACCCGATTACAGGAAACTCCTTTGCTGTCCGATCAAAAGTGGTAGTTAATGCAGCGGGCCCATGGGTAGACGAGCTACGCGCGATCGATCATTCGAAAGACGCCCAGCTTGCCGACAAAGTTGGGCAGGCCCGCCTGAACGACAAAGTTGGGCAGGCCCGCCCGTATGACAAGGTCGGGCATGGAAAGCGACTGCACCTAACAAAAGGCGTTCACTTGGTTGTTTCACACGATCGATTCCCAATCAAGCAAGCGATCTATTTCGATGTGGACGATGGCCGAATGATTTTCGCCATTCCCCGCGGACGGACAACCTATCTGGGAACCACTGATACTAATTACAATGAAAGTAAAGACGAGGTGATCGCCAACCATGAAGATGCCGTTTATCTCATCAATGCTGTTAACCGAACTTTTCCAGCCGCAAATCTTTCTTTAAAAGATGTCGAATCCAGTTGGGCAGGGCTTAGGCCATTGATACACGAAGAGGGAAAGTCCGCCTCCGAACTATCCCGCAAGGATGAAATTTTTGAATCAGAAAGCGGTTTGATTTCGATTGCCGGAGGCAAACTCACGGGCTACAGAAAGATGGCTGAACGGATTGTCGATAAAGTGATCAAAGAATATTTTAGTCAACTTGACAAAAGGTGTTTTACCGATTCAATTCCGCTTACGGAATCGAATTTTAAAAACTACAGCGAAGTAAAAAATTACAAAGGGTCGTTGGCTATTAAGTTGCGGGTCTTGAATTTGGAAGACTTCGTAGGTTATTTGGTTCACAACTACGGCAAGCAATGCGATGCGATTATGAACAGACTTTCCAATAATTTGGAAAAAGACACAGAACTTGCATTGCTCAAGGCAGAACTTTGGTTTGGGTTTGAATACGAAATGGTGCTCAAGCCAGCGGATTTCTTGGTGAGGCGCACCGGACTTCTTTACTTTAATATTTTGAGATTAAGAAAATACAAAGAGGCAATTTTACGCGAATTCAAAGTTCAATTTGGTTGGACTAAAGATCAATCGGTTTTAGAAAAAGAAATTCTGGAAAAAATAATTTCAGAATCAAACGGGTTTTTAATTGAAAATTAACGGCATGAAAATTTTATTGTTTTTGGTGGGTATTGTTTTGTTGATTGTAGTAGAAGTGGCACGCGGTTATTTCATTATGCCCTTTCCGGGAAGTCAAGTAGATGATGCGATTGAGGTGGCTTATTTTCTTCAAAACTACGTTTGGATTTTTAGACTGATTGGCATTGCACTGGTTGCGTATCCATCTTTTGTTTACATCACTGGCAGCAATCCGTATTTTAAATGGACCGCTGCTTCGATGCTTGCATTTTGGGTAATTGTATTTTACGCTTTCAACTTTCGATTTTTGGCCGACAAAATTTTCTACCAGCCTGAGCAAGTTGTTTTACTGAAATCAACAGCTAGTAAAGTAAATGATAATCAGCTAGTTATAGGTATTGAGATAAATGGTCGATCCAAGGCCTATCCCATAGAAATCATAGGTTATCATCATCAAGTGCGAGATACCCTTGACGGGAAAGAAGTAATGATTACCTATTGCACGGTGTGCCGCACCGGGCGTGTCTATCGCCCGTTGGTAGACGGAAAACCTGAAACATTCAGACTAGTTGGGATGGATCATTTCAATGCGATGTTTGAAGATGCCACAACCAAAAGCTGGTGGCGTCAGGTGAGTGGTGAAGCGGTTGTTGGCGTGTCTAAAGGAAAGCGGCTGCCGGAAATTTTTTCTGAGCAGATGACATTGAAATCGTGGCTCATTCGCCACCCACAATCGTTGATACTTCAGCCTGATCCAAAATTTAAAGAGGAATACAAAGGGTTGGAAAAATTTGATGAAGGTACAATCGAAGGAAAACTGGAAGGCCGAGATACACTTTCGTGGAAAGACAAATCGTGGGTGGTGGGAGTACCGATGGGCTTGTTTGCCAAGGCCTATGATTGGAATGACTTGTTGAAGAAAAAGGTGATCAATGACAAAGTCAATACCGTACCTCTTTTGGTTGTTGTCGAGCCTGACAGTACTTCTTTTCACACATGGGTTCCCATTGTAAGAACCGATACACTTCAATTCATTTTTGATGATAATTTAATGGTAATGTTCGATGTTCAGTCCAAGTCCAAATGGAACTGGAAAGGCGAATGTGAGGCGGGAAAATATACCGGAGCTAGTTTAAAGCCCGTTCAATCGTATCAAGAATTTTGGCACTCTTGGAAGACATTTCATCCGAATACAGATAGCTTGTTTACCAAAAAAGATTAATAATGGCAGCCCGTTCCTGGTACAAAGAAGCCATCGTTTATCAAATTTATCCGCGCAGCTTTCACGATAGTAATGCAGATGGCGTTGGAGATTTACCGGGTATCATTTCAAAATTGGATTACATAAAATCACTTGGCGTAGATGCTGTTTGGCTCAATCCCATTTACAAGTCTCCCAACGATGATGGTGGATATGACATCAGCGACTATTATTCTATCCAGCCTGAGTTTGGCACCATGCATGATTTTCATGAGCTGTTGGCCGGTCTTCACAGCCGAGGTCTAAAGCTGATTATGGATCTCGTGCTCAACCATTCCTCTGACGAACACCCGTGGTTTGTAGAGTCTAAAAAATCCAAGTCTAATCCGCATCGAGATTTTTACTTTTGGAGGCAAGGAAGAGATGACGGTCCTCCAAATAATTGGCCCTCTTTTTTTGGCGGAAGTGCATGGCAACTGGATGAAGCCACCGGAGAATACTATCTACATCTATTTTCTAAAAAGCAACCCGACTTAAATTGGGAAAATCCGGTATTGCGCGAAGAGATTTACAAACTGATGAGGTTCTGGTTGGCAAAGGGAGTGGATGGTTTGCGATTAGATGTAATCTCAGCTATTTCAAAACGAACTGACTTTCCAGATACTGACACAAATGATTTTAATGAAACGATTCGAAAGTATTATTCGAACGGCCCTCGGTTAAAGGAATTTATTGCGGAAATGAAAAGCAACGTTCTTGCACAATATCCAAACGTAATGACGGTGGGTGAGGGGCCGGGCATCACACCCGCAAATGCCCTGAATTATTTGGATGAGGATCAAGGTTTGAGTATGATCTTCCATTTTGGTCACATGTTTATGGATCAGGGTGCAGGGGGCAGGTTTGATCCTATTCCATGGCACCTGGAAGATTTTAAACAAGTGTTTAAAACGTGGGACGATTCCTTTGCAAAAAATGGCTGGGGGAGCATTTTCCTTGGCAACCATGATTTTGCCAGGATGGTTTCGAGATGGGGAAACGATAGCGAACACTGGGAGAAGTCATCAAAATTATTGATCACCTTGTTGTTGTCAATGCGTGGCACAACATTTATTTTTCAAGGTGATGAGATCGGAATGACAAACACCCAGCTTAATTCGGTTGGCGATTCTAAAGATATTGAAACGCAAAATGGCTGGTCTGCGGCAAAAAAGAGAGACGAAAGTCAAGCTGATTTCCTGAAAAAAGCGAACTATTCGGGCAGAGACAATGCGCGAACGCCCATGCAATGGACGGGCGAAACCTCGGGTGGATTTACGAACGGCACTCCTTGGATGTCATTAAACCCGAACACTGGATGGATAAACGTTGAAAGGCAAGAGACAGACTCTACTTCAATCCTCAATTACTTCAAAGAGATGGCCTCTTTTAAAAAGAATAACCAGGCATTGACATACGGCTCTTATCAACCCATTGAAGGAGTATCTGACAAAACCTTCTGCTATTATCGGGAGCAAGGAAAAGAAAAGTTCATGGTAGTGCTTAATTTTTCTAGCGAGAACCTTAACTTTCCCATTCCCCCAAACGGAAAAAGAGCGATCGGGAACTATCTTGAAATTTCTACTGCCCTTCGTCCGTGGGAGGCTATTATTTATAAAATTGTTGCCAATAAATAGTTATTAATAAAATGAAGAACGAAAACTTGTGGGGAATTGATTTAGGTGGGACAAAGGCGGAAGGGGTAGTGCTGGGTTTGGGTGGATTAAGCGAAATTTTGTTCCGCGATCGTGTGCCCACAGGAGCCGAGCATGGCTATCAACACATACTCGGCCAGATAAAAAAATTGGTGGATATGATGGAGCAGAAGATGGGCTATCGTCCTAATAAGTTAGGCATTGGCACCCCTGGCACTCTCGATCCAAAAGTGGGCACTATGAAAGGCTGCAACTCGGAGTGCATGAACTTCCAGCCCATGAAAAGTGATTTGGAAAAGCTGTTAGGATTGGAAATATTCATCGCCAATGATGCGAATTGTTTTGCGTTGGCAGAAGCGAGAATGGGCGTTGTAAAAGAAAAATTTCCAACAGCTAAAGTTGTTTTTGGGGTAATCATGGGAACCGGAGTGGGTGGGGGTTTGGTGGTAGACGGAAAAGTGATCAACGGATTACATGGAATCGGAGGGGAGTGGGGACATAATTTTTTAGATGAATCAGGTGGCCCCTGCTATTGCGGCAAAAGCGGGTGCGTAGAAAAAGTATTGGCGGGGCCTTCGCTAGAAAAATACTATGCATCTATTTCTGGTCAGCCAAAGAGGCTAAAGGAGATTTATGATCTGTACAAAAGTGGCGATGCCAATGCTACAAAAACCATTCAGCGGATGACTCACTTCTTTGGCTTGGCGATCAGCGTCATCACCAATATTATCGACCCTGACGTGATTGTAATTGGGGGGGGCGTGGGCAATATTGATGAGATCTATACCGATGGTGTTGAATCGCTCAAGAAATATATTTTTAACAACGGACGGGTGGAAACGCCAATTGTAAAACCAAGTTTGGGTGACAGTGCGGGGGTATTTGGTGCGGCCTATTTGACAGTGTAGGAACACCTAGTGCTATAAATGACTAAAAAAATCACCCAGGTAAAAGGAGTAAACGCACTTTACAGTGACATTAGGCAAGTTATTGAAGAAGCGAGGGGTAGCGTATATCGTGCCGCCAACTTTGCTATGGTGCAGGCGTATTGGCATATTGGTAAATTGATTGTGGAGGAGCAAAGTGGAAATGATCGCGCAGGATATGGTGAAGCGCTTATCGAACAATTATCAATGAAACTATCTTCAGAATATGGAAAGGGATTCAACGAGACCAATTTGAAATATATGCGTCAGTTTTATGGTGCTTTTGGGAAAAGTCACGCACTGCGTGGCGAATTGACCTGGACACATTACCGCCTACTCTTAAAAGTAGAAAGGGAGGACGCCAAAGAATTCTATTTACAAGAAGCGATTGAAAGCAATTGGAGCACGAGAACTCTTGAAAGACAAATAAACAGTTTGTACTTCGAGCGGATGGTGATGACACCAAAAGTTAAAAGGCCACTGGTAAAGAAAGAAGCGGAGAGCAAGAAAGTACCCATGCAAGCCAGCGACATTATTAAAGACCCTTATGTATTGGAGTTCTTGAACTTGAAATCCAAAACTGATTTTTATGAGCAAGAACTTGAGCAGGCCATCATTGATAAATTGCAAGACTTTCTATTAGAACTTGGTAAGGGCTTTAGCTTTGTAGCTAGGCAATATCGCTTAACGGTAAGTGCGGGTAAGCACTTCCATGCCGATTTAGTATTTTACAACTACCTGTTGAAATGCTTTATGGTCATTGATTTAAAAGTTGGCGAACTTACCCATCAAGATATCGGTCAAATGGATATGTATGTACGCTATTTCGAGGATCAAGTTCGGCAAAAAGATGATAACCCGACTATTGGATTAATTCTTTGTTCGGAGAAGAATAAAACCGTTGTCAAATATAGTTTACTAAATGACGGTAAACAGGTTTTTGCTTCTAAATACAAAACGTATCTTCCTACCGAAAAACAATTAGTGCAGGAAATAAAAAGAGAGCGCAATTTAGTCGAAATTGAGAAACGATTGAAAAAATAATTGAACGATGAAAAAAATTGCCATTGTAGGACCCATTCCCCGAGATCATATTGTTACTCATCAAGGAGATTTGATTCAAAAATGGGGCTGTGTTACGCATCCTGTTATCGCGCTATCGGTAATGGCCGGAAACCAGATTGAGATCATTCCTGTAACACATTTGCGTTCCGTGGATAAAGACAATGTAAAAGAAGTATTCAAGGGCTATACAGGTATCAACACCAAATTTCTGACAACAAAAAATGATCAGGGCGACATTATCAGTCTGCGATTTGTTGACGTGAATAATCGGCTGGAGCGACACACCGGTTTTATGGATCCTATTATGCCGGACGACATGAAAGAGCTGCTGGATTGCGATGCATTTGTTTTTATACCAATAAGCGACTATGAGATTTCGCTCGATACACTCCGGTTTTTGAAAAAGAAAAGTAAAGGTAAAATAATTTTTGATGCACATGGTCCTACTACCGCTTGCTTATCCAATGGCGAACGCCAACGCAAATTTTGGATAGACCGCGATCAGTGGCTTCCGTACATTGATATCTTAAAAATGAATTTAGAAGAAGCACAAGCCTCTTGGTTTAAAAAGGAGTATGAATCACAGGATTTTACTATTTCAGAAGAGCCCGATCGAAAAGAGCTGCTTGCCTTTGCTACCCATTGCATTAGAGCGGGTGTAAAATGTGTTTGTGTTACGGTTGATTCGCGTGGTTGCTTGGTATATCGAAAAGTGAAAGGCAAAATAAAAGAAGATTTGGTGCCCGCTATAAAGGTAGATCGTGTAATTGACACTACCGGTTGTGGCGACTCCTTTGCTGGTGGAATAGGTTTTGGGATATTACAAGATCCTAAAGATTATCTTTCCGCAGTAAAGTATGGCAATGCGCTTGGCGCCCTTCGAACACAAGGGAAGACGTTTGCCGTATTTAAATCTCAAGCAGAAATAGAACAAATAATGCAGCAGGGCTATATTCGCAGCAATTAGTTGCTAGTTGTAGGTTATTCGTTGTTACTTAAAGACAAAAGGATGCCAACGACTAACAACTTATAACCAATAACTAAAATTAAAAACTGTGATAAAAGCTGTAATATTTGACTTAGATGGAGTGATTGTAGATACTGCCCACTACCATTATGTTGCTTGGCAAAAGCTTGCGAAAGAATTGGGAATAACATTTACTGAAAAGGAAAATGAGAAATTGAAAGGCGTTAGCCGGATGCGCTCTTTGGAAATCATATTAGAGTTGGGCGGCATCAGTTTGAGTGATGAGAAGAAAGAAGAATTGGCTACAAAAAAGAACAGTTGGTTTGTTGATTATATTGAAGCTATCAAGCCGGAAGAGATTTTTAAGGGAGTAAAGCAAATGCTGAACTCCTTACGGGAAAGCGGATATAAAGTGGCCTTGGCGTCAAGCAGTAAAAATGCGGAAACAGTTTTGCGCCTTTTAGAAATAAAAGGATTTTTTGACGCGGTTGTTGATGGCACTATGATCATTAAAAGCAAACCAGATCCAGAGATATTTTTATTAGCGGCCAGCAAAGTTGGTGTATATCCTAATGAGTGTATAGTTTTTGAAGATGCTGAAGCAGGAGTGGAGGCAGCCATTGCCGCAGGTATGAAATGCGTGGGCGTGGGCTCTGCCGATCAACTATCCAAAGCAAATTTTATTGTGAAAAGCACCGCTGATTTTAATATCTCACAACTTCAAACGATATAACCTACTACTTAAATTCTACAAGGCCTAACTTCCTAAGACCCAAGTCGTACTATCCAATCAACAGTTATGAAGCACTACATCAAACATCATTCGTGGCACATCATCGAAGAAGGATTTGACCCGAACCTGAACCGCATATCAGAAAGTTTATTCAGTCTTGGCAATGGCCGTATGGGGCAGCGCGCCAACTTTGAAGAAACTTATTCAGGCGATCAGCACCAAGGTACCTATGTGGCGGGAGTTTATTATCCAGATAAGACCCGCGTGGGCTGGTGGAAAAATGGTTACCCCGAATACTTTGCGAAAGTATTGAACGCGCCTAGTTGGATAGGCATTCAAATAAAAATAGGAAAGAATGAGCTTGACTTGAACAAATGCAAAGTCACAGATTTTAAGCGTACGCTCGATATGAAGCGTGGGGTTCTCCACCGAACATTCACCGCCACGCTGCCCGATGGGAAGCAAGTGCAAGTAGATGCGCAACGTTTTTGTAGTATGGCCGATGGGGAAGTGGGAGCGATTCGTTATGCGGTTAAACCCGTAAATTTTTCAGCATCGGCAACCATTACTCTTTCCGTGGACGCAGACGTGGTGAACAAAGATTCCAACTACGATGAAAATTTTTGGAATGAGGTGGCCAAAGAGGTGAAATCTGGTTTGGCGCTGGTAACGGTCGAAACGAAGAAGACATTCTTTCACGTGACTACGGCCATTACTTACTCACTACATTCGGCAGGGAAAGCAGTAAAGGGAAAGGTGAAAGTTAACAAACTTGAAAAGTATGCTGATAATGTTGTTTCGATAGGTTTAAAAAAAGGTATTGAAATAGTAATTTATAAATATGCAGCTATACTATCTTCCGAGAATCATTCGAAAAAGAAATTGGCCGATACTGCGAAGAAGAAGCTCAAAGCTTCTGCTGATAAAGGTTTCGATAAACTAATAGATGCTCACGCTTCGGTATGGGCAAACGTTTGGAAGAAATGCGATATCAATATTGATGGCGATGTAGCTGCACAGCAAGGTATTCGATTCAATATTTTCCAATTGATGCAGACTTACACAGGCGATGATGCGCGATTGAATATTGGGCCCAAGGGTTTTACGGGCGAAAAGTATGGTGGCAGTACCTATTGGGATACGGAGGCCTATTGCTTACCGTTCTATCTGGGAACATCCGACCCGGCAGTGGCTAAAAATTTGTTGGTATACCGCTACAAGCATTTACCACGTGCCATTGAAAATGCAAAAAAGTTGGGGTTCACCAACGGGGCAGCTTTATACCCGATGGTAACTATGAATGGCGAAGAGTGCCATAACGAGTGGGAGATTACATTTGAAGAGATCCATCGCAATGGAGCAATAGCCTTTGCGATATTTGATTACATACGCTACACAGGCGATGAAGATTACCTAGTTGATTTTGGTTTGGAGGTACTGATAGCCATATCTCGTTTTTGGTCACAGCGCATTACATTCTCTGCCGACAAGCAGCAATATGTGATGTTGGGAGTAACTGGCCCGAACGAGTATGAGAACAACGTGAACAACAATTGGTATACAAGCTACATCGCGTGCTGGACATTGGGATACACGCAAAAGGCCTTGGAGTACGTGCGCAAAAAAGACACTTCCAAAGTAAGCAAATTGTTAAGTAAAATAAAGTTCAACGAGGCAACCGAAATCTCCCGCTGGAAAGATATCCAAGCCAAGATGTATTTCGGTGAAGATAAGCAGCGTGGTATTTATTTGCAGCAAGATGGGTTCTTGGACAAAGAATTGTTGGGTATGAAAGATTTGCGAAAAGAGGATCGCCCACTCAATCAGAAATGGTCGTGGGACAGGATTTTGCGCTCGTGTTTTATTAAGCAAGCCGATGTATTGCAGGGTCTTTACTTGTTCGATGATCAATTCGATAACGACACGATCAAACGCAATTTTGATTTCTACGAGCCGATGACCGTTCACGAGTCATCTTTATCGCCTTGTGTACACGTCATACTTGCTTCTAAGATCGGCTACAAAGCCAAAGCCTACGAAATGTATCTTCGCACCTCACGCCTGGACTTAGATGACTACAACAACGATACGGAAGATGGTTGTCACATCACCAGTATGGCAGGTACGTGGATGAGTGTGATCAAGGGGTTTGGTGGCATGCGAGTGAAAGATGGTACCCTTCATTTCAATCCATATTTGCCCGATCAATGGAAGTCTTATTCGTTCAGAATCGATTTCCGAGGTCGCGTGATTAAGGTCACGGTAGCAAAAAGCAATGTGGAAACGATTCTGGAATCCGGTGACCCGTTGGAGATCGTGCTTAACAATAGGATGGTAAGCCTTACGTAAGGGCTTTCCCCTTCAGGCTTTTCATTACTTTGTTGATAAATACAAAGTCATCTAGCTCTTCTACTCCGGAGTGGGTGATATCGTTGTTGGAACCTTCCCACAGTTTATCCCCTTTATAGAGAAACATGATTTTCTCACCAATTCCAAGTACGGAATTCATATCGTGGGTCACCACAATGGTTGTAATATTAAACTCATGCGTGAGTTCAAGGATCAGTTCATCAATAACGATCGAGGTCTGTGGATCCAACCCGGAATTGGGCTCATCGCAAAAAAGATAATTTGGATTGTTGACAATGGCGCGTGCAATGCCCACCCTTTTTTTCATTCCGCCACTCAGCTCAGAAGCCATTTTCTTATTGGCATTTTCCAACCCTACTCGTTTCAAACAAAAATTGGCGCGATCCAGTTTCTCGGCCAGCGGCATTTTGGTTAAGATGTCCAGCGGGAACATCACATTCTTTTCTACATTTTTAGAGTCGAAAAGTGCACCTCCCTGAAATAACATCCCAATCTCCCTTCGAATTTCTGATTTGATTTCTTTATCGGCTTCTGTAAAATTCCTCAGATCGTAAAAGGCATTTCCGGTGTCCGGATGAAGTAGACCGACGATACATTTTAAAAGAACACTTTTGCCCGTTCCACTAGATCCGATGATCAAATTCGTTTTGCCTTTGTCAAACTCGCCACTGATATTGCGAAGGATACTTTTATCATTGAAAGACTTGCTGATGTTCTTAATCTTAATCATGGCTTAGAGCAATAGATTTGCTAAAAAATAATCGGCTAGCAATATGGCAATCACGCTTGACGTAACAGCTTCAGTACTTGCAATTCCTACCTCCAATGCACCGCCTTGTGTGTAGTATCCTTTAAAGCAAGAGATGGAGGCAATCAGAAAAGCGAAAACAAATGATTTGATCAACGCAAACGTGATTGTGTAGGAGTTAAAGCCAGCGCGCAACCCCAAGGCAAATTCGGTGGGTGTCATGATTTCTGTCATTGTTCCAACAAGATAGCCGCCCAAAATAGAACATACCCCCGCAAATATCACCAGCATTGGGTACATCAGCATCGAAGCTATAATTTTTGGCAGCACTAGATACGATGAGGAGTTAATGCCCATCACCTCTAGTGCATCAATTTGTTCAGTAATACGCATCGTACCAAGCCCGCCCGCCATACTTGATCCTATTTTACCGGCAAAAATGATGGCCATGATGGTGGGCGCCAATTCTAAAATAGTCATCTCCCGTATCACCTGTGCAATAACATATCGTGGAACGAGCGGAGTCACTAGATTAAAAGCAGTTTGCACAGTGGTAACTGCACCCATGAAAGTGGACACTAAAACAAAAAGTGCAATGGATTTTACACCGATTTGCACACACTCATCAATGACCAATTTGTAATAGGTGATGAACGTCTCACGCCTTACTACCAGCGATTCCAAAAAAATCATATAACGTCCAAATGCCTTCATCTTGTAAAGTCGAATAACTATCTTGCTCAAAGATAAAATAATTGCATGAACAAATTGATAGTGGTAACCGGGGGTACAAAGGGAATCGGGCGGGCTGTTTTAGATCGGTTTTCAAGGGCGGGCTTTGATGTGGCTACTTGCTCCCGAAAGGGGGTTGAATTGGAAAAGTTGGACGGGGAAATCGGCAAAGCAGCCGGTGTAAATGTCTTTACCCATGTTACTGACATGTCCGTAAAGGATGAAGTGATTCGTTTTGGGGATTATGTGAACAGCCTTCAAAGGCCAGTAGATGTGCTTGTGAATAATGCTGGCTATTTCATTCCAGGGTCAGTTCTGGAAGAGCCCGAGGGCAGCCTCGAAAGCATGATAAATAGCAACGTCCTAAGCGCTTACTACTTAACGAGAATTTTGGCGCCAAATATGAAGAAGGGACGTGATGGTCATATATTTAATATTTGTTCCATAGCCAGCATTAAGGCCTATCCAAATGGAGGCTCCTATGCGATTTCAAAATTTGCCTTGTTTGGATTTTCAAAGGCTCTGCGAGAAGAGCTGAAGGAATTTGGAATTCGAGTTACCTCCGTTCTTCCGGGCGCAACCCGAACTGCCAGTTGGGACGGAGTCGATTTACCCGATGATCGCTTTATGAGCAAAGAGGACGTGGCAGAAACAATTTATTCTGCTTATTCACTTTCGAAAAGAAGCGTAGTGGAAGAAATAATCATACGCCCACAACTCGGTGACATTTAATTATCCCAACGCCTTTACCCCCGGCAATACTTTGCCCTCGAAATATTCTAGCAAAGCACCACCACCAGTAGATACATAACTTACTTTTTCTTCAAAGCCAAATTTAGCAACCGCAGCGGCAGAATCTCCACCACCGATTAATGAGAATGCACCTTTTTCTGTAGCTCGAACGACTGCTTCGGCAATGGCTTTCGTTCCTTTCTCAAACTTCTCCATTTCAAATACTCCCATCGGCCCGTTCCACAAAATGGTTTTGGATTCTTCAATCACTTTCGAGAAAACTACTTGTGCTTGAGGACCAATGTCCAAACCCATCCAACCCGGTTCGATGGAGTTATTGTTGGCTATTTTGGTATTCGCATTTGCGTCAAACTTGTCGGCTGTGATAGAATCAATCGGTAAATGAAGTTCAACACCTTTCGCTTTTGCTTTTTGAATCAGTTCTTTGGCAAGCTCCAGTTTGTCATCTTCCACCAATGAATTTCCGATGCTTCCGCCCATTGCCTTGAAAAATGTATAGGCCATGCCGCCACCTATGATTAGGTGATTTATTTTGTCAAGTAGTTTTTCAATAATTAAAATTTTGTCTGAGATTTTTGCACCGCCCATAATGGCTGTGAATGGTTTTACCGCATTGCCCACTACTTTTTCAGCATTTTCCAACTCGGCTGCCATTACAAATCCTGCACATTTCTCTTCAAAGAACTGTGCGACTATGGTGGTAGAGGCATGGGCGCGATGTGCAGTTCCAAAAGCATCGTTTACATAAACATCACCATGTTTGGCTAGTTTCTCTGCAAAAGCGAGATCGCCTTTTTCCTCTTGCTTGTAGAAACGCAAGTTCTCTAGTAACAAAACTTCGCCCGGTTGCAAAGCCGCTGATAGTTTGTAAGCATCTTCGCCAATGCAATCAGAAGCAAATTTTATAGCAGTACCCAAAAGTTGTTCTACCGTTTTGATCGTGTGTCTCAATGAGAATTTATCTTCCGGCCCTTCTTTGGGACGACCCAGATGCGACATCAGTACACAACTCCCACCGTCTTTTAGAATTTTCTTAAGTGTGGGGATGGTGGCACGAATCCGATTGTCATCGGTCACATTAAGACTCTTATCCAAGGGCACATTGAAGTCTACGCGTACAAGGGCTCTTTTATTTTTAAAGTTGATTTGGTCTAATGTTTTCATTAATCTGTGTTTGTTTCGTTGTTGAATATATCTTTTTAATAGGTAAGTAAAAACGGTTCGGAAATTCTTTTTGAACTCAATCGCCAAAGCTGATTCCCAATCCTTTTGCTGCCTTCACCAGATAGCCGTCTTTTGCTACAAAGTTGTAATTCTTGGTAGCCTCCTCTAAGGTAACAGACGAGATCTCGTTGTTCTTCAAGGCGACCATTCTTCCGAATTTACCCTCGAGCAAAAGCTCCATTGCTTTAACTCCAAACAACGTTGCCAATACCCGATCAAAAGCGGTAGGGCTCCCTCCACGTTGCACATGGCCCAATACTGTCTCGCGGATTTCTGCCTGACAGCCAGCATCCTTCAATTGTTTGGAAAGTTGATAGGCCACTCCGCCCAGTCGCACATGTTCCGAACCCTTTGATCCTTGGCTCGAAACAATGGTTCCGTCTTTTGGTTTTGCCCCTTCTGATATCACGATGTTAACAAACCCTTGCCCATTCTTGTATCTAGAATCAATTTTACTTACCAGTTTGTTCACATCATAGGGTATTTCGGGAATCAAACAAATCTCCGCTCCGCCTGCAATGGCGGTGTGTAGAGCAATCCACCCGGCATCCCTTCCCATCACTTCCATGATCATTACCCGATCATGACTTTCGGCAGTGGTAACTAGTTTATCAAAACTGTCGGTAGCGATTTGCACAGCAGTTTGAAAACCAAATGTCATATCGGTGGCAGATAAATCATTATCGATTGTTTTGGGAACGCCAATGATATTAAGACCTCTTTTAAAAAGTACATCTGAAATCTTTTGGGATCCATCACCCCCAATGTTGATCACAGCATCGAACCCAAGTTCTTTTATTCTATTTACTAATTCTTCTGATCGATCAATAAACTTAACCGTACCATCGGGTTGAGTGACGGGGAAATTGATGGGGTTACCTTTGTTGGTAGTTTTAAGTATCGTGCCACCTCGCACGTGGATGCCGGCCGTTTTACTTTGTGTTAACTTAATGATGTTCGTAGGCTCGCTGAAGACACCATTGAATGCTTCTATACTTCCGTACACTTCCCAGTTCTTTTCTTTTCTTGCTCGTTTAGCGATGCCGCGGATTACCGCATTGAGCCCGGGGCAATCACCACCACCGGTTAGAATCAATAATTTTTTTAACTTTTCCATGTTCAATTTTATTGGTGTTAAAGTAAATAAAAAGAATGCATCCAGCCTATTTTAATTTTACTGCAAAAGATGGTTCTTCAACCGCTAAGACGCGAAGTCGCTGAGAACCGCTAAGAAAAATGCACGCTACTCTGCAAACTTTGCCTCTACTTGTTTTTGCTGTTAACGGATATCAGGTTGCAGCCCTTCGCAAACGATCGTTGATCGCCCTGCCTAAGCCTAGGTCGGCAACTTCTTCGGCCAATATTATTTTTATTTTAAGAGCGTCCAATTCGCGCAAAAAAGTAAAAAGATTTTGTGCGGCCTCGTTCAAATCACCCTGGACAGATAATACCCGCTGTTGTGTTGTTGGATAGTCAATTTTAAATTCCTGAAAAGAAAGAATACCGACCTCTTTTTTGTCATAGGATTGGGCGAGCTTGTTGATGTTGCCAATGATTAGTTTTTTGGTAGGAGCGTAGTGGCTTTTTAACTGTCCCGGGGCTTTTGGATTAGAGGATGAATTCAATTGTAAGTCCACTTTTCCGATTACTGATTCTATTGCTTCGATACTCAATCCGCCCATTCGATAGATCACTGGTTTTTCTTTGTCAAAACCAACGATGGTGGATTCAATACCCACTTGACAATCTCCTCCATCCAAAATATATTTTATTTTGTTGCCCAATTGATCATTTACATGCGATGCTTTGGTGGGGCTGATATAGCCAAACGGATTGGCGCTAGGTGCGGCCAACGGAAATGAAAGTTGTCTCAATAACTGATTTGTTAGGGCATGGTTCGGACACCGTATTCCCACGGAATCCAATCCCGCTGTCACTAGATCAGGTATGATGTCTTTTTTCTTTAGCAAAAGCGTAAGCGGCCCAGGCCAGAATTGCTTTGCTAGTTCAATGGCCTTACTTGGGATTACAGAAACGAAAGAGTTTATCGAATCAAAATCAGCCACATGTACGATCAGCGGGTCAAAGTGCGGGCGATTTTTGGCTTCGAAAATTTTGGCAGCTGCCGAAACGCTCAGTGCGTTGGCGGCTAATCCATAAACTGTTTCTGTAGGAATAGCGACTAATTCTCCCCGTTCTAAAAGAGCCTTTGCTTGTTGGATGTCTTTTCCGATTGCCGCCATTGGGCAAAGCTACAAGGTTCGCTGCAATTTTTCTTTCATTCGCAGCACCGATCTCTCCTGTGTGAAATCTCCTAGTTGATCAAGTGAAATCCATTTTACATCATGAGATTCATCGCTCACAATAATAGGAGCGTCCTCGTTGGCGATAAATAGAAATCGAATGTCGTAATGCTGATGGGCTGGAAAATCTTTACGCTGGGGAATGGTGTGAATATCAATATCAAAAAGGGTTTCTGTGACGAAAAAACTCTGAAGCCCGGTTTCTTCTTGGGCTTCGTGGTAAGCAACCGCTTGAATATTCTCATCCCCATCGGCATGACCACCCGGCTGCACCCACTTATTCAATTTGGCATGATGGACCAACAGCGCGTTAGTTTTATCTGCATTTAAAATCCAAGCAGAGCCAGTGATATGTCCGGGTAGGTGAGTTCGCTGGTAGGCATTGGGATGAGCGATCAATTCCAGAAATGGGGAAATAAATTTTTCTTCTTCAGAAAAGGGCGTTGAATAATTCTTTAACGAAAGTATCAAAGCTTCTCTATTCATTTGAACGCTTTGATGGTTTGAAATTCAATATTCAAAATCCAACATTTAAAATTCTTTATTGGATAACAATGGTGACTTTATTGAATTTACCTTCTTCCAGTATTCCAATTTTTTCACCGCCCCCCGTATTGTCTTTGTCGCCTTTTCTTACAAGAATAAAATAAGAAATAGCTTTTATTTTTTTGAAACGAAAAACACCTTTTGCATCAGTCGTGCCTTCGGCTATAGCATTCACTTCTTTGTTGTAGCTCTCTTCGTTTTCAAATAACTTGATAGATGCGCCTTCAACCGTGTTGCCTATTTCGTCACGTATCGTAACGGTCAGTGAGGTGTTGATCAATTGAACGGGCCTCACTAGAAATGAACTGCTGAGCAAACCGATGACAATGAGCGTTGTCAGTTTAGCGATTATGACCTTTGGATTGTTTATCATTTTCAAATTTTTAAATTAGTTGATTTTCAAATTGTAATTATCTCAGCAGTACTACTCCACCTCTCTGTTCTTTTATTCCTTCTTCTGGCCTGAAGGAACTCTCGTACCTGATTGCGTAGGAATAGGTGCCGCCCGGTAACGGTTGGCCGGGGTTGTTGCCATATCCGCCATTCCATTTAAAGTTTTTGTCTTTTGAATTGAATACCAATTCTCCCCATCGACTGAAAATTGAAATTTCAAAGTTATCCGTAATGAAGAAACTGTACACAAAGAATTCTTTATTGATCGCATTCACTGCATTACTTGGCCTAAATGCATTAGGGCCAACGATTTTAGGAATGCACTCATTCAATACTTCCGTTTGGTCAGAGTTAATACATCCAAATGTATTCGTCAAGTCTACTTGATAAATGCCCTCGCTCGTTGCAGTATAAATTTGCTGGGTATAGTTAATGGTCAACTGATTTTTGAACCAATTATAGCTTGTGAATCTGCCGGGATTAAGATCAACCTCTGAAGTTAGCGGATCCTTGTTGTCTGGATCGTTACAGATAATGACTCTGTCCTTTAAATCGCCTTGGGGAATGGGAGCTTTTACAATCGCTAGCGTAGAAGAAGCGTTGCATGTTCCCTTGCTGATGGTAACCCGATAAGTTCCCTCCCGGGTTTCGCTCAGCGTAGAACTGGTCGCTGCTGTAATGGCTGTTCCGTTAAAAGTCCAAGCAAAAGTGACCGATCCCGTAGCAGTGGTAGAAGCAGTTAAGGTAAATGGTTTATTGTCTTGGCAAGCTTGCGTACCTGTGAGTGCGGCATCTACTGGTCCAGCTACTTGAACGGCTAAAGGAGCTGAACGGACAATGCAGCCGTTTACGGCATCCACTACTTCAACAGCGTAACTCGCTCCGTCATCCGCTATTCCGATGGTGATTAGCCTGCCACCAATAGGCTGAAGAACTCCGCCTCGGTACCAACGATAAGTAAACGAACCAGATGGCGTAGCTGTCAAAACCACGGAGGTTGAGCATCCATTACTTTGTGTAAAGGCGGGGTTAAGTGCACCATTGAAGATGATGGAGGTGGTTTGGGTAAGAACGCAACCACCGGCAATAGTAGCGGCCACTTGATAAGTTCCCGTTCCATTCGTGGGCAAGTTTAGCGTGGCTCCTATTGCGGTAACGCCCGAAGGGAGTGTCCACGTATAGGATATCGCGCCCGCTACAGACGCGACCAATGTCGCGGGACTTGCACAAAGGTTTGGTGTAATTGTCAGTGCGGGAACTACCGGATTCACTACTTGATTAAACGAATACGTGCAGCCAGTTCCATTATTGTCCCTGACGGAAATCGAATAATTTCCAGGAATTAAACTGGCCTGATTAGAAGGCTGAGGCCCAATGGTTACGCCAGTCGCTGAATTGGTAAACGAGTATTGAAGCGGAAGCACTGGTGACCCTGTCGCAGTGGAGACCGTTACCACAGAAGGATTACAAACACTGGAAGACGCGTTGGCTGTGAAGGTCGCGTCCGTTAAACTAATAGCATTAGAAATAGTGCAACCCGAAATCTGGTCAGTTACGATTCCGGAGATAGTGCCTGCGCGAACTCCGGGAAGCGGACCAATACTTGCCGGGGCGGTTTGATTGAACCCCTGTTGATTAAACGATGATCCACTTATGAAGTAGGAGTAGGGGCCACCTGCTGGGGCTGTTGTATTGAAGGCAATGGTTACTGTACCTGTGGGTGTATTGCACGAGGTAGGGTTAGTTCCTGTGAGTGTAAATGAAGGAGAAACTTTTACGGTCACTGCTTTGCTATCAGTCACTTGGCAATTGGTTACTGGATCGACTACAGTAACTCCGTAAGTAAGGATCGCTGGCAGTGTCGTGTCTATTGCCTGAATGCCCGAAGTATTTCCGTTAGCAACACTGTTTAAAGTCCATGTGAAGTTTGCCCCGGGGTTTAGCGCATTCAAAGTGGGGCTGAAATTATTTTGGCAGATAATAATATCAGGGCCTAAATCTACTGCCGGTCGGTTATCAACCACTACTCCAGTTGCTCTTGAAGTACATCCGTTTGCATCTGTGTTGACAACAGATACAATTGTAGGATTGGAGATTATAACTGTTTTGGTGGTGACACCACTGTTCCAGAGATACGATACAATATTTGGCAGGTTACCTGAATTGGCATCCAAGGTAATTGGCCCGTTACAAAGGGCACTAGCGGGAGCGATGGTAGGAAGGGCAGGTGACGGATTGATGGTGACTTGCTTGGTAATGGTTGTATCCAATCCACACCGATTCGTCAGCCGCATAATGGCTCTAAAATTTCCGGCAGGCAAAAATATTTGTGTTGGATTCGATATTGTGCTAGTGCCCACGACCACGCCCGAACTATTTTGAAAAGTCCATTGAAAAACGTCAATCGCATCCGTTGGAGTTCCATTGAAATTGGTCGTGTCACCTGCGCAGATTCCGGTAAAAGTAAAATCTGGACCACCAAATCCGTTGCCTTGCTGTTGAATAAAATTGGGAAGACCCAATCGACTGTTCGTTCCAGATGCTAACGCAAATCCATTAAAGTTAAACGAAGAATTCGCTGGAATTCTATTTTCATTTGGAATTACAGTCCCCAGCGATCCGTTACTTGCCGCATCATTTAGCGCCAAGTACACCTGCGCATCAGGGCCAACTTGCAATGCGCCCATGTCAATCGGCCTGCTTACTTTTTGAACAAACACAGGGATCGCTTTATCCAAACTGTCCAGGTAGTATTCAAAAATTTCTGATTGTCCAATAGCGGGCGTTCCTCTTACGGTTGCAAATAGTTTCCTTCCACCGGGAGAGAATTCGATTCCATAAAGCTGGCCGGTTGGTTGGCTCAAATCAACCCTTCGATAGTTGTTAATTACTCCAGTGGTATCATTAAGTGTGAACAGTTCAATGATGTTGCTGGTGCCTGGTGTTGAAATGGGCACTGCTAAGTTATTTCGTATTCCTAACTTCATATACCCCTGACCATTCTCTTTGAATTGAAATGAATGGGGAGATCCTATTTCGGAATAGATGGCTTCCCCGATTCCTTGGTTGCTGATCCGGTAGGTTCGGAAGGTGCTATTTCCATATTCATGAGCCACTAGCCAACGGCCATTTGAGGTGATGCGTTCGGTGCTTTTAGAAAACAATAAAATATTTTGTTGGGTCACACTGCCATTGCCACTGTTTTGCTTTAGATCAAAAATGGAATAGCGCAATTCATAGAGCGAGGTTCCAGTTATTTCTTGGGTAGTAAAAATATAGTAGAGCGTTTCATCTCCCGGCACAGGTACGATTAGCGAAGATTGAGTTGAGGTAGGGTCGCCTCCAATGCCCGTGGTAATGAGTGTGTTTGTTTTGTCGTACACATTCGATCCATCGGTGTAGAAAATAGTTTTCCCATTTCGATCGCATACAATCGCACAGCCTGCGGGTGCGTCCATCGCACTATTGTTCAATGCTATTGGAGGCTGTGGCGTAAAATCAATGCCGGCTTTATTTCCGAAATACCAAATGTTACTTCGTTGGTCATTGAGATTATACTCTTTGACATTTACTCCAGCATAGGTGGAGCAACCTGTTGCATCCGTTGCCACCACATAATAATAGCCAGCAGAATCAGGCGTTAGTATTTGACCAGTATCGCCATTGGACCAATTGAATGATGTGGCATTGCCCTGCGTTACATTTACCCTCACCGAAAATTGTGTGGGTGTTGACGTTCCTCTGGGCGGAGGAAACTCATCCTTGCAGGCGGTCGTGTCCTGCACCAGCTGTAGCCTCAGACTAAATGCTGTAATTACGACTGGCTGTGTCACGGTGCTTGTGCGTCCTCCATTAAAGGCCGTTAGCTGAACATTGAAGGACTGCGCATTGGCAAAGGTGTGAACAGGGCTCCATGCCCTGGAGGTGCTTCCATCTCCAAAATTCCAGCGAAGGCTGTCTGCATTTGGCGTCACAGCGGGGAAAAAAGTAATGGGGTTATTTTGGCAGGTGCCTGCGGTGGTGAAACTGATCGTCAAATTGTTGGCTGGAAGAGGAAGAAAAGCCGGAAACTGAGTACCGTTAAAATTAGTTGTACCAAATGGCTGAGTAATATTTACAAACGAAGCAATGGTATCTGTCTTTGTAAACTTATCTATCAAGAAAGGTCCTGCAGCGCTAGCTTGATACAAATGATAGATCGCGCTATCCGGTGCCAATTGTAAACCAAAGCTTCTGGAAATAGGTGTTGTGAGAAGCGATGTAAGCACGGTGGTTGACGAAGTGGAATTTGTGTAGTCGTATTGAAGGACATCCGCAGGAATGCCCGGTTCACCAATTCGCGAGATATACAAATACTGACCGCCCTTGACGTCCCATTGGATGTCGTACATCGATTGGGAGATCGAGGTGATCACCCCGGTATTAAATAGATACCGATCAAAAGTCATAACTCCTGTTGTTGGATCGAAGTTGACGATTTGTGAGTCATCGCGCACACTTTGAACCGATACAGCCAACTTTCTCAGCTTGTGATTATATGAAAAATTGCCAACAGAAATTGGTATGGGGGAGATGGATCCTAGTCCAATGGAAATAGTTGTGTTGAACGTGCCCGCAGAGTAAGTGGCGGCATTGATCAACGTGGCCGAGAAATCAGCCGAACCATTTTGATGAGTTATCAGCCAATAGTCAGTGCCATTTGAGTGGGGAAGTACAATCATTCCCTCCGATCTATTGATTAACCCCGGAACTGCGGAATTCTTATTAAGCGCCTCCACATTTCCTTGGGACGGGGATGGGAAGATAGCGTTTCCAAAAAGTGCCATGTCAACTACACTTCGCGAAATCGTTCCTCCCGTTGTGAAGTTGGCGGTATTTGTGAAGATGAAATATTTGGTGGGCTGGCCGGGCACAGGGCAAATGACCACGGGCTGATTAGCAGAAGAATTTGCTGTAAAGCCAGACCCGTTTGGCATCAATGTGTGAAAGGCATCATAGACGCGAGTGCCATCAGTGTAAAACAATAAATTTGCAGTGGTCGGATCAGTAGCAACCGCACTTCCGCCAGTTCCAAATGGGGTCGCCTGATCATTTACTGCTTTAGGTAAATTTGTCCCTCTATTAAACCGAATTCCGTCAGCCGTATTTCCAAAATACCAGTTGTGTTGTGATAGGTTTTGCGCAAGGCTGCAAGTGGTGATTAAAAAAAACTGAATGAGCAGAACAAACCCTCCCTTCATGGCAACCACTTTTTGACTTATGCTTCTTCTCATTCGTGTAAAATGTATAAACTTCAAACGCCCAAATGACACTAAAGTATACATTTTGGCGCAAAATATCGTTAACTGATCGGTTGAAGTGTATTTGTTATCGATAACTTTTTTTTAATGTGTCCGATCCCTTTAATTTGCTTTATTAGAAAAACTAAATCCAGTGTTAATGTTTCTTTGTAAAGGCCAAAAGCTTTTGTCGTTGATGCTTCTTTGGAGCTGTTCGGTAACTGCACAGGATCCGCAGTTTTCGCAGTTTTATGCAGCGCCACTATATCTCAATCCAGCTTTTGCAGGATCAACGGGGCAGGCAAGAGTTGGTATGAACTATCGGAACCAATGGCCCGCCATAGATGCCAATTTTAATACCATCTCGGCCTTTGCGGATTTTTACATCGAAAGCAAGAATAGCGGAGTAGGTCTTTTGATAAACCGCGATACCGAGGGTGTGCTGGGATTACAATCCACTAGCCTCGCCTTGCAGTATGCCTATGAGTTAAGAATTGTACCGGGGCTTTCCTTTCGCCCGGGTTTGCAATTGGGAGTTTATAATCGGTCTATAAATTTCGACCGGCTCACTTTTGGAGATCAACTCGATCCGGCTACGGGCACGCTGATCGGAGGTGCTTCCGCAGAAAACCTGGGCACTGGTCAATCTAAATTTTTCCCCGACCTATCGATGGGCGGACTATTTTATTCTAAGAATGCATGGTTTGGGTTTGCGGCCCATCACATTACGCAACCTGATCAATCCTTGGTGGGGTCGCCAGACAATCTGCCGATGAAGTTGTCAGCGCATTTGGGGTGGAAGTTTTATTTACAACCCGGTGAAATGGGAGCGGGATTTTACAAAAAAACAAGAGAGCGTAGTATCACACCCACTATGCAATACAGGCATCAAGGGCGCTTTGACCAAATGGATATAGGAATGTACTATACGTTTGAGCCTATCATTATAGGCACTTGGTATAGAGGCGTGCCGTTTAAAAATCTCAATGGAATTGTTAACAATGAATCGATCGTGTTGCTAATAGGTTTTACCAAGAAAGGAGAGAAGGATGTGTTGAACATTGGTTATAGTTATGATTACACCATCTCCAAATTAGGCCCTGGTAGTGGAGGGGCGCATGAATTTAGTCTCGTTTATTCTTGGAGTACGCGCGACCCGCGCAAGCCGCCAAAGGATAAGTTGATTATTCCGTGTCCCGACTTCTAAAAAGTTGCTAGTTCTCAGTTGCTGGTTGCCAGAGGCTGCGAAACTGGCAACAGGAAACTGGTAACCAATTTACTCTTCCCCACTCACGCCAATCTTGCAAACATCGTCCATACCTATGTGCATGAGCGCATCGCCAGCATTTACGACTGGATTATTGTTCAGTCCAACCACATAGCCAGTAGACGGAGATTTGATCTGCTCTTTGAATTCTCCGAAGGGATCGGTGAGTGTTCCAATCAATTGTGATTTATGA
>JBBSCN010000020.1:0-27220 GCA_038250265.1 Cytophagales bacterium
AAAATGGGGTGGAGAACGCAAGTGCCAGAATATTTAGAGTCAGTTACTTTGTTTGAAGGGATTTAGATTTATGAATTATGGGCATCTCTAAAACCACAACGTACCCTTCTCTCCCGATAGCTATCGGGATGGAGAAGGGGAAAGGGGTTGAGGTAGTAAAAGAAAGGTTTTTAGAGATGCCCTTATGATTTTAGATTTGTGCTTTATCCAATTACTAGTTACACAGTAAGCGCGTTTGCAACGCGTGCCAATCAATTGAATAATTGGGGTCACAAATAGTTGAGGGAGCTTTCTAAAAATAGAGCCAATAGGTGAAGAAAGAAGGCACGCGTTAAAAACGCGCGCCAGCATGATTGACCTGAAGAAGCCGAATAGATCTATTTTTCGAGTAGATCGAAAAGCTTGACATTAATATAAATGGTTTCTTTCCAAACTTTTTTCGTCTCAAGAATACCTAAACTTTGAAGCTGCTTCAAGTATTTGGACGCAGTAATGCGTGATATTTTCAATCTCTCCACTAAGATTTCCGTTTTGCAATAAGGATGTTCAAACAAAATTTCTATCAATTCCTTGTCGTATGATTTTGGAGATTGCTTCTTGACTTTCTCTTGAGTGGAAATCAATAGTTTTTGGATGGCTTTTATCTGTACAATTGTTTGACGCGATGTTTCTTCGATACCTTTTAACATATAGACTATCCAATCCTCCCAATTATTTTTTGTTCTAACCTCTTGAAGCAAGCGGTAATAATCACTTTTGTTGTTAATGATATAATCACTTAGGTAAAGAATAGGGCTATCCAACAATCCAGTTAAAATTATGTACAGTAGGTTGATAATTCGGCCAGTCCTTCCATTGCCATCATAAAAAGGATGGATGCTCTCAAATTGGTAATGTTGAATAGCCATTTTTATCAACGGGGAAATGTCATCTTCTTCATTTAGATAAGCCTCGTAGTTTTTCATCAAACGCAAAATCGCGTCATGATCATCGGGAGGTGTGTAGATGACTTTATTAGTAGCTGCATTTCTAAGAGCGGTGCCGGGTAATTTTCGGATACCCGCTTTGTTCTCTTCTACTATTTTTTGAATTGCAATAATCGCATTGGTGCTTAGGAAGCCTTTCTGTTTGATGAACTTAAAACCGTATAGAGCCGCTTCTCTACACCGAAGTACTTCATTTGTTGCAGGGTCTGGCTGTATCCCTTTGATAGAGAGTGCCAGGTATAATTTATCTTGTGTAGTGATTACGTTTTCAATTTCTGAACTTGCCCTGGCTTCTTTAAGAATGACAGCATTCAGTAAAATGTTAGGATTTGGCAGAGTACCTGTTAGTCCTTTTAACTCGGCCAACGCAATGGATGATTTTACCAGTTGCCGAAGGATTTTAAAAGTTTCAATTTGTTTACGCGATAGTGGTAATTCAGGTAACTGGTTATATGGTTTTTCGGGCTTTGGTGTCATGTAAAGAGTTTATACGTGAGCCAGGTGTCATGTAAAGATAATCGATATTTCTATACATGATAGAGTTGTCATGTAAAGAAAGTATACACGATAATAATTGCTCTCTCCAAGGGTGATGTGGCTACTTGGCAAGGAGCGCACAACTAAGAGCGAACTTCGGCAAGGGATAGCAGTGGAAAGCCCGCCAAGGGTTGGGAGCGCAGAAGAGCGGACTTGTAACGGATAGCCCGGTGGCCTTGCGCCTCGCTTGGCCATGCCGCCCTTATACGCTAAAGCTTCGGAGGGCGAGCCAAAGAATCCATTTTAAACTAATAACTTTTCCGCAATAGCCATGCAACCCTATTGCCCGTATATGCATCTTAGTATCGAATTCACTTAAATGGCGCTACAGATTTACCGCACAAAAGAAAATGATTGGATTGAAGGCTGCAAACGGCATAACCGGGATGCCCAGCGCGCGGTCTATAAATTCTACTCGGGCAAAATGTACAGTCTCTGCTGCCGGTACATCAAAGACAAAATGGAGGCCGAGGATGTGTTGGTGGTGTCGTTTACCAAAGTCTTTAACCGGATCGATCAGTTTAAGGGCGAGGGTAGTTTTGAAGGTTGGCTGCGCAGGATTATTGTAAACGAGGCGCTGAGTTATTTGAGGAAAAACAAAAGTATGTATGTGGAGACGGACATCGAGGCGTTGGATCGCGAGCCAAACTTCGAGGTGTTGGAGAACCAGTTGGAAGTCGAAGACCTGTTGAAAATGATTGAGGCACTGCCCACGGGTTATCGGATGGTATTCAACCTATATGCTATTGACGGATTTTCGCACCAAGAGATTGCCGACCAACTGGGCATCAGCGAAAATACTTCGAAGTCGCAATTGAGCCGGGCGCGCGCCTTGCTACAAAAGCGACTGATTGAATCGGAACAAGAGATGAATCAAAAAATAAATTAATATGGCCAAGCAGGTAGATGAATTCTTTCGCGGAAAATTAGAAGAGCACGTGAGTGCGCCCTCTGCCGCAGCATGGGAAAAGATTGAAGCAGGTCTTGTAAAAAAAAATAAGACTGTATTGATCTGGAGAATGGCGGCTGCGCTTGCGCTGTTGGGTGGATTGTTGTGGGTAGGGATGGGCTGGAATGGAAAACAGTCAACGGAAATAGCGGCAACAAAACCTCTTGTTGAAAAAGTACCCATCGAAAGTCAGCCTGCAATTGTCGAGCAAAAAGAGGAGAAAGTTCAAAGAACTGTAGTGATTAAAAAGGAACGGAAAACCAAAATGAATCCACAGCAATCTATTGAAACCGTGAATCAAGAAAATAAAATTGAGGAAATCGTTGAGAGGCAGTCTGTCGAAATAGCTTTGGTTGATCCGGTAACTTTAGCAGCAGCAACTCCTTCGGCACCTGAACAAAAACCGATTGTGTTGGAGTTTAGATTAGAACCCGTTGAAACAGTTGCCATCGCCCAAAGCGAAGAGAAAAAAAGACCCAAAGGCTTTTTTAATACCATAAAGGAATTGAAAAACGGAGAAGACGGATTGGGATTGCAAGCGTTCAAAGAAACACTCTTTGCACGCAACTTTAAGAAAGACAAAACAAAACCAGAAGAAAGAAATTACTAAAGACATTATATGAAAAGGAATCTATTAGTTGGGATATTTTTAACGAGCCTACTTTCGGGCGTAGTTGCGCAAAAGAAAGCTGATACCGTAATCATTAGAGTAGGTGAAGGCAGCAAAGTGATATTTGCGATACAGGACAAAAAGGACTTGGAAATATTGAAGCACTACAACTTTCAATCGTTGATGACGGATATGATTGACAAACTGGACAAACGCGATTCTACCAGACTTGAAAAGTCAGCCGCCTTCTATTTGAAAGACACGGTCATTGTCAATGGCCCTCCAGAAAGTCAGATTACCAGCGATGAGCAATGGCCAACAGAAGCAGATCGCGCTCGGTACAAAGAGAGCGACCGCAGAAATAATAACGACCGTTATGTCACGAACAGCAGTGGAAATAACAACACCTACCGTTACCGGAATAACTCTAGAAGAAGAACCTACAGTTCTTTCAACATTGATTTGGGTACTAATAATTATTTAGAGGGTGGAAAATTTCCGGGCGATGCCAACAGTGTTTACACCGTTCGCCCTTGGGGAAGTTGGTATGTAGCGTTAAACTCTACACAACGTACTCGCTTGGCCAATAAATTTTTCTTAGAATGGGCTGGTGGAATAAGCTGGTACAACTTTAAGTTTCAAGATAATAAAACATTGCTGACGAAAGACGATACGGGTGCTACTTTCAGTTTGGACAGCCGCCCCTACGACTTTAACAAAAGTAAGCTAACCGTGGCGTATGTAAATTTCTCACTCGTGCCCATGGTGGATCTTGGAGGGAACAATCGGAAGCCGGGTCTATTTAGTGGCCGTCATTCAAACGGGTTCCGAATTGGAGCAGGGCCTTATGTAGGTTATCGCATCGACAGCTACACAAAACAGGTCTTCGCCATTCAAGGCGATGAAAAAGTCGAGCGTCTTCATGATCCTTACTACTTGAACAATATTCGCTATGGTGCGCGTTTTCAATTAGGATTTAGGGGCACTGACTTCTTCGTTAATTATGACATGAACGATTTATTCGTAGCCAACAAAGGGCCACAGTTGAATGCATTTAGTTTTGGTGTGACGTTTTAAAGAAATAATCGCAGAGACGCGAAGGACGTGAAGAAGAAATTTGATTCACTTATTTGCGGTTGCTTTGCGGCTTTGCACCTTAGCGGTGAAATTCTTGCTAAAAGTTTTTTCTACTTAAACGCCTCCCCTTTCGTCAACACCATTTTTTCTTCATCGCCACGCAGCTCTAGATCTTTGCTCACTCTTTCAGGCGATGGCCATTGAACGTAAAGCCATACAAGTATAAACAAAAAATAAACCGTGAAATACTCGTGTCCCGTCAGGTAAAGTCCTGCTGCCATAAACAAGGAAGTGGCCACAATCGCTGATATTCGAATGGAGGCAATCGAGAAATACTTCTCCAGCCGAATGCCCAAGCTGATTTCTTTTTGCAAAACCAAAAATCTTTTTCGCACTACCCAATGAACAATCGTTAGGTCTAAAATGGCGAGAATGGGAAAAGACACCAATATGATTAATTGTACCTTTTCTGTCTGAATAACAGGAGAAATCTTTCCGGTGAGGGTTAAATAATAGACAACCAGAAAAGCACCCGTGGGCAAAAACATCATCAATAAACAAATGTTGTACAGCTTATAGAAGAACTCTTTGATTGAACTGTAATTCATTTTAGCTTACTTTATGCAATCAAAGCTAATTATAAATTATCTTTGTTGTACCTATAGCAAAACGAATGGAGTCAGTAGCCAACTTAAGTAGAAAAGAACAAGTCATCAGAAGTGCCGCACAGCTCTTTCGCGAAAAAGGATATGCAGCCGCATCGATGCGCGACCTAGCACAAAAGCTAGGGATCGAAGCCGCGAGCCTTTATTCCCATATCAAATCCAAAGAAGAGATCCTTCAAAACCTTTGTTTTGATATGGCCACCGAATTTCGAAAATCATTGGAAGAAGTAGAAAATCAAAAACTCACGGCCAGCGAAAAACTGCGCAAGGGTATTATCGGTCACATACAAGTGATGGCGAAAGACCTAACGGCATCTGCCGTGTTTATGAATGAGCACCGGCATTTAAGTCAACCCTTCTTACGTGACTTTCTGCTGCTGCGCATCAATTACATCAATCGTTTCAAAACCATGATTGAAGATGGCATTCGCATGGGCGAGTTCAAAGAGACCATCGACAAGAAACTGGCTGTTATGACATTATTTTCTTCGCTGAACTGGATGCCGATGTGGTACGATCCAAAAAGCGAAATTGACCCAACTCAATTGGGTCAACAATTGTCTGACATGTTGGTAAACGGGTTGAAGAAAAATTGATTGATTCAAAGGGTTGGGATTTTCTTCCTAACTTGAATGCAAAATAATTTCCGATGGTCAAGTTCATTATTCAAATCTTTAAACGGTTTGCCTGGTTCAAGCGCTTTAATGCCAAAATCACGTACGAGCTTTTAGCCAAAAATATCCCTGCCGAAGATTGGCACTTCATGAATTATGGGTATACCCCTAACCCAAATGAGCCCACGCTAGATTTACCCAACGATCCAAAAATTCAAAAATATTCCTTGCAGATGTATCATTACCTCGCCTCCAAAGCAGATTTGCAGGGGAAACAAGTATTGGAAATTGGAAGTGGCCGTGGAGGTGGCGCCAAACATGTTGCTTCATTTTTTAAACCCACCAGCTACACTGGCTTAGATATTGCCGCTAGCGCGGTTGAGTTAGCCAATAAAATCCATCAAGTACCGGGATTGAAATTTATTGAAGGAAGTGCTGAAGCTATTCCGTTAGCTGATAATAGCATCGATATAGTGTTGAACGTAGAGTCCAGCCACGGCTACGGAAATGTGGATACATTTTTGAAAGAGGTGAAAAGAGTGCTGAAACCGGAAGGACGGCTGTTGATGGTGGATTTTAGAAATAGCCAGGAGAACATGCGAATATTTGAAACTCAAATCGAAAATTCTGGCCTGACCCGTCTTTCCAAAGAAGACATCACCCCCAATGTGGTTCAATCCATCGAAGCGGAGGATGAATCAAAAAAAGATCGGATCAAAAAACTGATACCAGCCCGTTGGCAAAAGCTATTCAATGAATTTGCCGGTGTGGTAGGTTCGCGTTTTTACGAAACATTAAAAAACGGGACACGGCCATATTACAGGTTTGTGCTGGAGAAGCCCTAAAGTCCAATTGACTTTGTTTGGGAAAAAAACGCTTCATTCGTATCAAAGTTTTCAATATGGAAAGTATATGAATAGCTTGAACCTCTCCGATCAATCGAAAAATGAAACTGAAGTAAATGTTAACGTGGATCTTCTACAATTCGAAGAAGATGGCCGGACTATTATTTATAGTCCAGCGTTTGATCTCAGCGGATATGGCAATAACAAAGAAGAAGCGAAAGCGAGTTTTGAAATTTCGATCGAGGAATTTTTTTCGATACACACTCAACAAAAAGACTCTCTTCATAGGACTAAAACGATTGGGGTGGAAAATTAAAAAGGGAAAATTCAAAAAAGGTAATCTTGAAAGCCCGCGTCTTGCTAGTCTGATTACAGAAAACGACTATTTAGCTGAGACATTAAACAACAAACAGTTTACCAAATATGATCAATCCATCGCAATGCCAGTGTAAATGGCTCAGGCCATTTAAGAAATATCGATCTCAAGGATTACCTCAAATTTCTTGTTTCCATCGGGTGCAAGCATACTAGAACTACTGGAGGACACCTTCACTACACGAGAAAAGATTTATCTCGACCTATCACCGTTCAATCTCAAATTGACCCAGTCCCAGAATTCATAGTCAAACAACACCTTAGAGCACTAAATCTTACCAAAGAGGAGTTTTTAGAAATCTTTTTTAACGTGTAGCCAAAAGTTGCAAAAAAGTAACATCTTCCCCACTTCTTTGTTAATTTGCAAACGATTGTTAGGACACGGTTTAAATCTTACAAATTTGCAATTATGTACGGAGGGGGAAATACATTCGAGGGTATAAAAAGTGACAGTGTAGCACAGGAAGACCCAATTTTATTGGCAGCTTTTGAAGCCCGCATTGCCCGGGGTGAAAAAATAGAACCTTCGGACTGGATGCCGCAGTTGTATCGCAAACAACTCATCCGTATGATTGAGCAGCACGGCCATAGCGAAATCATTGGCGCTTTGCCCGAGGGTACGTGGATCACTCGTGCACCCGGATTCAAACGTAAAATGGCTTTGATGGCCAAAGTACAAGACGAAGTAGGCCATGCCCAATTACTCTATAGCGCAGCAGAAACCTTAGGCAAGCCGCGCGAGCAAATGATTGACGACTTGATCACAGGCAAATCAAAATATTCCAACATCTTTAATTACCCCACCTTTACCTGGGCAGATTGTTGTTTTATCTCTTGGCTGGTAGATGCGGGGGCAATCGTTAATCAGTTGGCAAATGCAAGGGGAAGCTACGGCCCATACTGCCGTGCGCTGGAGCGGATTTGTGCGGAAGAATCTTTTCATTTGAAGTACGGACATCATTGCGTGATTTATTTGGCCAGTGGCACACAAAAACAGCGTGATATGTTTCAAGAAGCGTTGAATAGATGGTGGCCACCGATGATGCATTTTTTCGGTCCTGCCGATAAAATATCCACGCATACAGAAATATTGATGAGGTGGAAAGTGAAGATGGGCACCAACGATGACATGCGAAATCAATTTCTGGACATGTACGTGCCAAAAATTTGGGAACTGGGATTTACCATTCCTGATGCGAATCTGATAAAAAATGAAGCAACGGGTCGTTGGGAATACACCGAGCCCGACTGGGAAGAATTTAAACGAGTGATCAATGGCGGTGGCCCCTGCAACAAAGAAAGACTTGAAGTGCGAAGAATTGCCGAGGAAAGAGGCAAGTGGGTGCGCGATGCGCTAAAGTCGTCAAAGGCAAAATATGTGACACCACTCGCTTAGCTAGAAGTAGTTTCCGGTTTCCAGTTAGCGGTAACTAACAACTGGAAATTTTTTGAACCCTTAATTATTTACAAGACCTTGAACTCTCTTGATCCCCGCGTTGCTCGTTTACCCTTAATTGGCGAAGAGGGAAAGATTGTTCCCAAAGCTCCGCTCGATCAATTCGGCACGTATGAAGTGTTTGTGCAGGCGAAAGAAGGCAAACCGTTTCAGCACGAAGGCATTGTTCATGCTCCAAGTTTAGAGTTAGCCTACGTGCTGGCAAAAGAAACATTTACCAGAAGGTTCACTTGCGTTTCGTTGTATGTAGTAGACACCCGCGATGTTTCTGTTACACCTATCACCGAAGGAAATCAGAGTGTTTATGAATTGATGGATGATGTGAAGGACGGGGTCGGTAAAAAAATATTTGAGGTTTATCATCTTGTAAAAAGAGGCAAACAGCATGTGCATGCAGGGAGTGTAGAGGCCGCATCAGTAGGAGGCGCAATTACCAAAGCCAAGAATCAATTTGGTGCTGGCAAAGTAGTCTATAATGTGTGGATCATTGAACGAAATGCCATCCGGTTCACCAACGAAGATGATCAAGAATTGTGGTTGACATTGCCAGAAAAGAAATTTCGAGATGCGGCTGAGTATAAAGGAGGAGATAAATTGAAGGATTTTTTAGAAAATCGTACCTTTATCAAAACATAAAAAAAATGGTAACTAAAGAAGAAATCAAAAAAGAAGTAGATAACCTGCCTAACAATCTTTTGGAGGAGGTTTATGTCTATTTAAAAGAAGTTACTGAAAAGAATAAGGAGCAAGCGTCTGGCAAAGAGATTGAGCAGAAATGGGAACGTTGGTGGGAAAACTTAAAAAACTTTTCCCCTGATTTTATGAATGAACGTAATCAACCGAAAAGCCAAGCCAGGGAAAATTTATTTGAATAATGAAATATCTACTGGATACTAACATCTGCATTTACATCATACAAAATCGCCCACTATCGGTAAAGGAAAAATTTATAACTATCGGTACCGATCAATTGCACGTATCCTCTATCACAGTTGCCGAATTAGACTACGGTGTCGCAAAGAGTGAACAGATTGAAAAAAACAGTAAGGTATTAAAAGAGTTTTTGCAACGCCTTACTATCGCTGACTTCGATTTAAAAGCTGCCAATGAGTATGGTTCAATTCGCAGAAAATTAGAAAAGAAAGGAAAGCCCGTTGGCGCTCACGACATGTTAATTGCATGCATAGCGAAAAGTCTCAATTTCACATTAGTCACTAACAACGAAAAAGAGTTTACAAGAATCGATGACCTGCAAATTGAAAATTGGGTAAAGTAAGCTGAATATGGATTCGCTACCCCTCAAAGAACTACTTTATAAAATGGCCGATGATCAATTGATCTTAGGCCATCGCAATTCAGAGTGGACAGGTTTTGGCCCCCTGCTAGAAGAAGACATTGCATTCTCTTCTATGGCGCAAGATAAAATCGGCCATAGCTTGGCGTTGTTTAACATCCTGCACCAACTGGGCGAAAGCGAACCTGACACGGTTGCCTTCACCCGCAATGCCAATCAATTTCACAACAGCATTTTTACGGAGTTGCCGAATCAAGAATATGACTTCAGTCTGATCCGTCATTTTTTATACGATACACAAGAGGCCATTCGATTTGAATTGCTTAGCAATTCCTCCTATGAACCTCTCGCACAGGTAGCCCGGAAATTTCGTGGTGAACTGCGCTACCATACCCTTCACGCAAAAACATGGATCAACCAACTTGGCTCCGCTACCGAAGAAAGTATTGGTCGGCTACAAAAGTCGCTTGAATATGCGATGCCCTACGCGCTTGGCATGTTTGAGGAATCTCCTTATGAAAAAGAGCTTATTGAAGCAGGTATTTTTGTGGGCGAAAAGGAGTTGAAAGAAAAATGGCTTGTTAAAATCCAGGAAACTATTTCAAAGACAAGCCTTGTGTTGCCAGATTGGAAAATTATCACACCTGTAACGGGCGGAAGAATAGGAAAGCATAGCGAACACCTTCAACCTTTGTTGGATGAAATGAGCGAGGTGTTTAGAATTGACCCGGGGGCCGAGTGGTAAATCGGTTACGATTTGCCAGTTTCCAGTTGCTGGTGCTAAATAAGATAACTGGAGTTAGGCAATGTCGTTAAATTATTGTCAGGCTGAGCCAGTCGAAGCCCATTTGGAAACACGAATAAGCCGTTTTCGACAAGCTCAAACTGACAACATTCAAAGTTTCCTGTAACTTTAGTACGATATGACTGAATCAGTAGGATGAAAGAGGTCACAACTGAACTAGAATCCATTGCATTAGATTTTTCAAAACGGATTTCAGAAATTATGTCAATCAAATTATTCCAAATTCATTTTCTATCAACTATCCATGACCAATAGCCCATCGATAAAGCAAGTGTACGAGTGGTTGGAAGAAGTAAAAGACCCCGAAATACCGGTGCTGTCACTAGTTGACTTAGGCGTAATTACCGAAGTAGAAATAAAGGGTGACACCGTTAAAATAGAGCTCACTCCAACCTTCGCAGGATGCCCCGCAATGGACATAATGAGAAATGAAGTGATTGAAAAATTAAAAAATAAAGGCATTCAGAATGTAACGGCAACCATTTCTTTCCGAATCCCTTGGTCGTCTGAACTCATTTCTGAAAAAGGGAAAAAGGCACTCAAGCAATATGGACTAGCGCCCCCCCCTTCCAACAAAATATTTACCGAACTAGAAATATTGGAAAATGCCATTTGTCCGCGCTGCGATAATACCCACACCGAAATGAAAAGCCCGTTCGGCCCGACACTATGCCGCTCGCTCTATTATTGCTTCGATTGTAAAGAAGCCTTTGAACAATTTAAGCCTCTTTAAATATTTTAAGAAAATCAATAAATGTTACACCTTTCAGAGCAATTGATCGAAAACCTTTAATCTTGCCGCCCGTATAGATTAACCTATGAGATCTCACTTTAAGTTAGTTTTCTTTTTTTTGTTGCCCATCGGGGGAGCGATGCTTACTAGCTGCGGCCGACATGCTACTTCTAGTGAAAGAACGACTTTTACACAAGCCGATTCGCTAACGGAAACCTATCTCGTACTTCAAGATACTCTTTTACATACCTGGAATTTGGTGATCAGAGAGGAAGAAGAGAAACGGGAAACAATGGATAAAGTAATCCAGCATTTACTGAAGATGTCCGCAGGTGATCGTACGCAGTTGACCTCGTTGGCCACTCGTTTTGAACAACTCAACCGACTGCACATTACGCCCAAAACACTGACCAATCATTATGTGGTAGAAGAACATGACTTTGCTGCCAAGTCGTTGGTGAGCGAGATTTTGTCTCTGGCGGAGTCAAATCCGGGCGTTATTGGCGACAAAGGGTTTTCTAAACTGATTGATAGAATAAAAGTGGCCGATCAGCGTACTTCTGTATATAGATCGGGCTACGATAGCATTGCCCGCCAGTTCAATAATTTTTTAAAAACAAATAGGCTGTTTCTCTTGGACTTGGAAAAAAATGGTGGTTTAGAAGCCCGCCCGACTTTTGGCCGAAATGAATAGTTTTATGGATTTTTTTTAAACGCGGCCTTCACCGCATTATTCAATTCTTCTCCCGCTTTTTTAAGGCTCGCCTCCACCTCTTTCCAGCGCTCTTTGTTTTCCGCTTCGTTTTTTAATTTATCGGCCGCTACTTTCAGTTCTTCGTACTTCGTTTTCAAATCAGCCTCCACACGCGTGGTGGCGTCTTTTGCTTCGACTAAAAACTGATCAAATTTCTTTCGAAATTCCTTAAAAAATTTCTCGGCAGATCCTTCTTGATTTGTTTCCATATAATTTTTTATTCAACTTTCTAAAGTTAAGGATATTTCAATTAAGAAAAGCTGAGTGACTTTAGATTTTAACAATGGACTTTAATATTGATTTTTCAAATGTAGATTTCTTAGACTTTAAAAAGTTGAATATCACTTTTGAAGAGATAAACAGCGTTTTGCCAACCCAACCGCCTATCACGAGCCACAAGAAGATTTTATCTATGCTCTCGGCTATGGCTCGCGAAGAAAATTTGGTCAGATTGCGTACCAGATTTCAAAAAACAGTAACTTTGATATGGAAGTTTTACAAATCGACTTGCCTTATGAAAAAGACGTTAGAGAGCACTGGTGCAAAAACAACTGAAAAAAAAGAAGACTATTTTGAGATAGTAAGCAATAATCACAATCCGGCTAATCAAATGTCTCAACAAGAACTTATCCAGCTGATTCTGGACAAGCGTTCCGAAAAACTCAAAAAAGCATCCTAATGATTTTCTCAAAATTACGCTCCGTCTCTCTAGTTCTTATTTTTTTTGTCTTACTATCCTCCTGTTCATCGAAGAACACGTCTTATCAACCCAAGTACAAAAAACCCAATCCCAATAAGCCTATACCTTGTCCGCAAAAAGATTGTTAGCCATGCGCAAAATAATAATAGCTATTGATGGATACTCGGCTTGTGGAAAAAGTACCACAGCCAAAGAGGTAGCCAAAGAATTGAGCTATCGGTATATCGATTCAGGTGCTATGTATCGCGCGGTGACACTTTATTTTTTAGATCACTTAGTTTCGTTCACCAACCCAAAAGAAGTAGAAAAGGCACTTCAAAATATCAACCTCGCTTTTCGAGTCAATGAAAAAGGCGGTACTGAAGTTTTTTTGAACGGAATAAACGTAGAGAAGAATATCCGAAAAATGCGAATCTCTGAGAATGTAAGCCAAGTGAGTACGATTAAAGAAGTACGTAATGCCATGGTCGCTCTTCAGCGGAAGTTGGGAAAGGACAAAGGCATTGTCATGGACGGGCGAGACATTGGTTCAGTTGTTTTCCCTGAGGCAGAACTAAAGCTGTTTTTAACAGCCGAGATTTTAGTTCGCGCCTTCCGTAGGCAAAAGGAGCTTCTGGAGCGCGAAGATTTAGTGGATATCGATGACATCATTGAAAATCTGCAAACGCGCGATCGGATAGATAGTACTCGCAAGGAAAGCCCTTTGATTAGGCCTGCCGAGTCCACAGAGATTGACACTACTAACATCACCATCGATGAGCAAGTTGATGAGGTAATTCGGTTGAGTTTGTCTAAGATAATTGCAAGAAATTCGAGAAAAAATTAATCCTGCAGAACGACCTGCTCAAATCGCATAACTTCTTCTTTTCACTTGCTTTGTCGCTTGGATTTAATTGCTAATTTTGCCGCATCCCTTCCTTGTGGCAGGTAGCATTTAACTTAACTTTATTGCGCCAACTCATGGGCAAATTCATACGACTTAAAAAGGGCTTTACCATCAACCTGGCGGGCAAGGCGTCCCCAAAAGTGGTAGAAATTGAGCAACCCGAAACGTTCGTTATCAAACCGACCGACTTTAATGGCATCTACATGCCGAAACCGTTTGTGAAAGAGGGCGATCCAGTAAAGTCCGGCACCCCACTTTTCCGCGACAAGAAGCACGAAAATGTGCTGTACACAGCTCCAGTAAGTGGCGAGGTGGTGGAAATAAAGCGTGGAGAGAAAAGGAAATTATTGGAGATCAAAATACTGGCCGATAAAAAGGTGGAGTATGAGCCATTTAAAAAGTACTCTGTTTCTGAAATAAATAATCTGCCCGTTGCGGAGGTGAAAGATCAGCTGTTAAAGTCAGGAGTATGGCCAAATCTCATTCAACGCCCTTTTGGCATTGTGGCCGATCCGGAGATTACACCCAAGGCGATTCACATCTCTGCATTTGATACCCACCCGCTTGCGCCCGACTATTCCGTTTTGTTCAAAGGTCAAGATCAGTTTTTTCAAGTAGGTGTGGATATTTTGAAAAGGCTTACTTCTGGTGCGGTCCATATAAACACACACTCTGCAAACGAAATTTCTACGGTCTTCTCTCAAGTAAAAGGGGCAGAAGTAAATAAATTTTCAGGGCCGCATCCAGTGGGCTGTGTGGGCGTTCAAATCCACCACCTGGATCCGATCAACAAAGGTCAAATCGTTTGGACAATTACTCCGGCAGGGGTTATCCAAATCGGCAAACTTTTCTTAAACGGGATCTACGATTCCTCTAAAATCGTGGCCGTGGTAGGATCGGAAGTAAAAACTCCACAATATTATAAAACCTTTACGGGAGCATCTGTAAAAAAATTCTTAGAAAAAAATTTAAAACAAGATCACGTACGTGTGATCTCAGGAAATCCTTTAACAGGTTCGGCCATCGAAAAAGACGGTCACCTAGGATTTTTTGATCAACAACTTAGCGTTTTGCCAGAAGGCGATTATGCAGAATTCGTTGGATGGATTACCCCAGGCGAGAGAAAACTAAGTTTCCACCGCGCCATCGGGTTGTTCTCGTTCCTCTCACCAGGTAAAGAACGAGTGGTGGATACAAATACACACGGAGAACCACGTGCGTTTGTGCAAACCGGCATTTTCGAACAAGTAACGCCCATGGATGTGTTACCAACTTACTTGATCAAGAGCATATTAGCCGAAGACATTGATGAGATGGAAGCGTTGGGCATTTACGAAGTGATAGAAGAAGACTTAGCGCTTTGCGAATTCGTGGATGTATCCAAACACAAAGTGCAGGAAATCATCAGAGAAGGAATTCAATTAGTTCAACATAGTTAATCAGGCAGTCAATGGAATTTATAAAGCATCAGATTGAAAAGATTAAGCCAAACTTTGAAAAAGGTGGCAAGTGGGAGAAACATTATTACTCCTTTGAAGCATTAGAAACATTTTTATTCGCGCCCGCCACTACCAATGGAGTAAAAGGCGCACAAATTAGAGATGCCATTGATTTGAAAAGATTGATGATGACGGTAATTATCTCCATGGTACCCTGTTTGCTTTTTGGGATGTGGAATGTAGGCCACCAACATTTTTTAGCCATTGGCAACGCGAGTGCAGGTTTCGGTGAAAAATTTTGGATTGGTGTGGTGCAAGTAATGCCAATCGTAGTCGTTTCCTACGGAGTAGGTTTGGGCATCGAATTTGTGTTTGCCACCTTTAGAAGACACCCCGTTAATGAAGGGTTTCTGGTAACAGGCATGTTAATTCCGCTGGTGATGCCTCCCGATCTTCCTTTGTGGCAAGTAGGTTTGGCTACCGCTTTTGCAGTAATCATCGGCAAAGAAGCTTTTGGCGGAACAGGCATGAACGTGTTAAACGTAGCATTGACAGCACGCGCATTTTTATACTTTGCATACCCAACCGATATTTCAGGTAGCGTGTGGACATACATTGGCGATGCGAAAACAGTAGCAGGATATTCTGGCGCAACTCCCTTATCGTTAGCTGGCGATGCGGCTACTTCAGGAACAAATGTAGTTTCACAACTCAGTTCTTTTGGCGCAGGCTGGAATGAGGGTGTGTTTTCTTTTACCAATATGTTTATGGGTATTATGCCCGGCTCCATTGGCGAAACCTCTACGTTGATGTGTTTAATAGGCGCTGCTATTTTGATTGGCACAGGTGCAGGGAGCTGGAAAATAATTGCGAGCGTATTTATTGGCGCCTATGCGATGGGACTGTTCTTGAATTTAGTGGGAGGAAACGCATTTGTAGATATGCCGGCTCATTACCACTTGGTGATCGGCAGCTTGGCATTCGGTGCTGTCTTCATGGCCACAGACCCGGTAACGGCTTCTCAAACGGAAACAGGAAAATGGTTTTATGGTGCATTAATCGGTATGTTTACTGTACTGATTAGAGTATTCAATCCAGCGTACCCAGAGGGGATCATGTTGGCGATTTTGTTGATGAATGTGTTCGCTCCCCTCATCGATTATTTTGTAGTAAGTGCAAACAAAAAAAGAAGATTACAACGTGCGACAATCTAATTTATACATCATTTTATATGCAGCGGCCATTACCATCGTGTGTGGCGGTGCATTAGCCTTAGCCTCTCAGGGATTGAAGCCCTTACAAGATGCCAATGTAGAACTTGAACGCAAGCAGAGTATTTTAACTACCGTTCTTCCTCTAAAAAAGGGAGATGACATTAACGCCCTCTATGCAGCCCGAGTAAAAGAAAGTGTGATTGATTTTCAAGGAAAGGTGAAAGAGGGGTTGAAAGCATCCGATATAGATGTGGCCAAAGAATACAAAAAGAAACCAGAAGAACGCCTATTGCCATTGTATGAGTTTAGAGATCAGACTGACCTTACAAAAGTTAATAATGTAGTACTACCAGTATATGGGTTTGGATTGTGGAATGACATCTGGGGGTTTGTTGCCTTACAAGCTGATCTTAACACTATTCAGGGTGTTAGCTTTCAGCATAAGGGAGAAACACCGGGTTTGGGTGCACGCATTTCCAGCGAAGAGATTCAAGATCGGTTTAAGGGAAAATCCATTTTTGATGCGGATGTGCTAAAATCAGTATTTATACAAAAAGGCGAAGGCAACGATTATTCCAACGATCCGCACAAAGTAGATGGAATATCAGGTGCAACCCTTACGGCAAAAGGAGTGAACAACATGTTTGTTGATTACTTTACCTGTTACAAAAATTACTTAAAGAAAAATCAGTCAACCATAACGCAAAACTTATGAGTACCGAAATAGCCGAAGTTGTTGAGAAAAAATCAGAACCTCTTTTCTCCAAGAAAAACAAGAAACTGATTACCAATCCGCTGGATATTGATAATCCAATTACCGTGCAGGTGTTGGGTGTCTGCTCGGCATTAGCAGTAACCACCCAAATGATGCCTGCCTTAGTAATGGCCATCGCGCTATTGGTGGTAACAGCCAGTTCTAATGTCATCATTTCGCTTTTGCGGAATACCATTCCAAGCCGCATCCGTATCATCGTTCAATTAGCCATTGTTTCGCTCTGGGTAATCATGGTAGATCAGTTGCTAAAAGCGTATGTATATGAAGTGTGGAAACAACTTTCTGTTTTTGTTGGGTTGATTATTACCAACTGTATTGTAATGGGTAGGTTAGAGGCTTTTGCTATGGGTAATAAACCCGGTCCCTCTTTATTGGATGGATTGGGCAACGGCTTTGGCTACGGATTGATTTTGCTTTTGGTTGGATTTTTTCGTGAATTATTTGGCGGAGGGTCTATTTTTGGATTTAAAGTTTTCGAAGCACTGGGCATTAACTACACCGGTAATGGTTTGCTGCTGCTTCCCGCAGGTGCTTGTATCATTGTAGGAATTATTATCTGGGTTCAGCGTTCAATAAACGGATTTAGAGAAGCTCACTAATTAATAAGAAATATGGAAAATCTGGTAAGTATTGGTATTCGCGCCATTTTTGTTGACAATATGATTTTCGCCTACTTTTTAGGCATGTGTTCTTATTTGGCTGTTTCCAAAAAGGTCACAACAGCATTTGGCTTGGGCTTGGCTGTTATATTTGTGTTAGGCGTAACTATTCCCATCAACTGGCTAATTCAAAATTACGTGCTTACACAAGGCGCCTTGGCGTGGATAAGCCCTGAGCTGGCAAAAGTAGATCTAACCTTTCTACAGTTCATCATTTTCATTGCAGTAATTGCCGCAATGGTGCAATTGACTGAGATGGTGGTAGAAAAATTTTCTCCTGCTCTGTACGGTTCATTGGGTATTTTCCTTCCGTTGATTGCGGTAAACTGTGCTATTTTGGGTGGCTCTTTATTTATGGTTGGGCGCCCCTATAACTTAGCCGAAGCCTCCGTATACGGTTTGGGTTCTGGGCTGGGTTGGTTGCTGGCAATTGTTGCCTTGGCTGGAGTGAGAGAGAAAATGAAATATTCAAATGTACCAGCACCCTTGCGGGGATTGGGCATCACGTTCATTTTGGTAGGATTGATGTCATTGGGGTTTTTAAGTTTCCTCGGCTTCTCAATATAAATCCTTAGCGAAGAAAATAAATGTAAAGGCTTCGCAAGAGGCCTTTTTTATTGAATATTAAATTTCAATTTTATGAAAGGACTGTTCGGCAAAATTGCGCGCTACTTCTTCAACGGAACACTCTTTATCGTTCCCTTAGTTGCCACCGTTTACTTCATCATCGTCTCCTTTCAGTGGCTAGATAGTCGCTTGAACTTACCGTATCCAGGCGTTGGCTTCGTTATCATCTTATCGGTGATAACGCTGTTTGGATACTTTACTTCCAACTTTGCTTTCAAAGCGTTCTCACAGTGGTTTGACAATGGGATGAATCGAATTCCTTTGGTAAAATTAATCTACTCATCGGTTAAAGACTTATTGTCTGCTTTTGTAGGCGACAAGAAAAAATTTGATAAACCCGTCTTGGTTTGCATCAACAAAGAAAATCAATTGCATCGGATAGGCTTCATCACCCAACAAGACTTATCGGAGCTAGGACTAAAAGATATGGTCGTTGTTTATTTCCCTCAATCTTACGCGGTATCTGGCGATCATTTTGTAATACCACGCGAAAATGTGCAGCCCCTAAACATTCTAGGTCCAACCGCCATGAAGTTTATTATTTCGGGCGGGGTATCGGGATTTAGTGAGGTGAAGGATTAATGATTCGATGTCTCCCTTCTGAGAAATGTATCTTGTATCCCCAAAAAATTCTTGAATTTCCTTATTAGAGATCGCCTCCTTTTCACCTTTATCATAAATCGTAAACAGCACAACGGTATTTGCCACGACTTTTACAAAAGACAATAATCTTGCTCCACCCGATTTGCCTTTGTTTTCAGATGCAATTGCCAGTCTGATTTTGTAGATGTTATTGCCAAGAGGAGTTACAAAAGTAGGATCTTTCTCAAGTAAGGTCAGCTGTAAATTGAGGATTTTCTTCTTTTAAACTTTGAAGAATCTATGGCTGGACTTGATGTGCCCCAACTTTTTGATGCTCCAGATAATTTTTCCCCGTAAGGTGACTTTTGAATATTCCCATTGGGGAAATTCCGTATAAAATGTTAGTCTTCCAATATTTCAATTTCTACGCGCACATTGGAGCTAGCTTGTGTGTGATCTTCTTCGTAGACTGGCCTGCTGCCACCCCATGCCTTTATTAGCAAATGATTTGAGGGGATACCCTGATCAATTAAATAGTTCTGGATCACCACCGCTCTTTCTTCTGATAACTTCTTGGCTGAACCTGATCCTTCTTTCACATCGGCCGTCATTCCAAAAAAGTTTTTTGAATCGCCCATCGAAATAATTTTTCCGCGATCATTTCCATTGGTGTGGCCATGGATACGGATTTTATATTTAGGGTTCTCTTTCATCATTTCCAACAAACTATTCACCTCATATTTTGATTCAGGGCGCATGATGCCCGCGTCCTTGAAAAAATAAACATTGTACATCACTGCAAAATCTCCCTTTTTCAAGCGAACCAACTCAAAAGGCACGACTGCCTTATTCTCTTCGATTGTAATTTCTTCCGTTGCCTCAGGCTGGTTAAAGTTGGTAACCATTTGAATTTTACGGTATCCAAAAACAGCACAAATCAGTGAAATGTTTCCCGATGCATTGGCAGGCTTTACATTAACGGGCTCGTTACCTCGGTAGGATGCCGCCTTTCTTGGCTTTGCTTTTTCTAAATCCATTACATCAATGTCGCCCTGAATATCTTTTGATTTCGTAAAAATCTTAAAAAGGAATTTTTTGCTGCCCGCTTCCATCTCCTCAATGTTAGAAACGGCTGGCACCGTTGGAGTATTATTATTCGTGCCAATTGTTGAAGTTGACTCAATGGCAACTTGTCTTGCGGTTGCAGAGAGGGTTTCTTCGTTCGTTACCTTTAGAGTTACATCCCCTGATGTTTCAGACAGAGCAGGCGTAGGGTTTTGATCCAATGATCGAACTTTCACTATTTTTTCTTTTGTGTTTGGGTTCAAATCTTGCGCCTTGGCTGTTTCATTATCTTCGCCCAGAAGGCCGTTATAGACCCACGTGTCGGTGAAGGGGGACGAAGAGCGCAGTTTGTTGGCCTCTTCAAAAGCCATCTTTTTATCGGCCGTGTGCAGCACATACACATAAAAGAGGTTTCGGTTGGGATTAATTGAGTACTCTGCTTTGAAATTATTCTTTCGTGCGTTTTCGGTAAACTCAATCGCATTTTTTGGAACCGAGAATGCCCCAATCACCACGTAAACTAAGTTTTTATCGTCCGGTTGCCCGTTGGTGGCCGAGACCTTCAAATTGAGCATCGTTGTTAGGACAAAAAGGATTAAAGTCAGCTTTTTTTTCATGAATTCTTGATTTGATAGAGCGCAAATATCCTTCATAGCTATAGTTTAATTTAAGCGAATGTAATCAAAACCTTACATTTCAAACAGTTATATCAAAAAACATGCTTTTTTGCGGGGTGGATTACCCCTAAATGAGTCAAAATTGGCTTATCAAAGACCCTTTTTAGCCCTGAATTTCTCGATCCTCAAAGCCACATTTTCCCGGATGTTTCCGTAGAAAAAATTCATATCAGCCCGATGCCAATTTCTATTTTTCACCAAAAAACTACCTTTGACACGAGGTCGATTGATCCACAATATCCCTTTGTGGTTTTGGGCATCCACCAATTGGGGCACAAAAGTAAAGCTAAGCCCAACTCCTCCTTTATTTAAATTACTCGAAGCATAATTTTCGCTGCTGTTCCATAACAATGGATTGGTGGATAGTGCGCCCTTGTAATAGGTTTCGTAATTGTGAGGCAAATAATTCTTCCCAAATGTATTCCAAGATGCCCAAACACCTATTTCATCTGGATTTTCTGTGGGCATGATGGTGGAAAATGCAGTAGGCTTGATCGCGCGACCTATCAAATAAGCCGCCACTAGTTGATTTTTCAATTCCTTGCCATTAAAGTAGTCTCGCAGTAGCCGCTCGCCATGGTAGCTTCCTTGGCTATGCGAGGCAATAACAATTGGCCGTCCCTGATTATAGTTTTTTAAGTAGTACTCGAAGGCCGCCCGCACATCTTCATAGGCTAAATCCAGGGCCTCCTTGCCATCTGCTTTGTTGGGCGTGTAGAAAGCATAGAGATGTGCTTGCCGATAATAAGGCGCAAAAACTCGACAACTCCCGTTGAAAATGCTGGCTTGGTTAAGGATGGTACTGGTTTGTATTTTTTGGTTCAGGCTTTCGTCACTTATGTCAGCGTTCCAAATGAATTGATTGCTTGGCTTTTTTGTGAAGATAGTCGGGTAGATAAAGAAAACATCTGCAGACGCAGTAGCTTGATTGTCTTTAAAACCAGACTTTTCAGGAATGCTATCGGCTGCATCTTGCTTTGTTGGCAAAGATGCCCAATGCTGGATTTTTGAATAGTCTGGCGCCCTTGGCACCGGAGACTGGTCAAAACGAATTCCTAACTCATAAATTTTTGAAGAGCAAGAAATTACTAAAAGCCCTAGCAGGGGGTAGAATATCTTAACCATAGACGCCTTTTTTGTGTCAAAATACCACTTATTGAGAAATATTCATTTTAACTAAATATTTTAGCTAATTATATTTTTACTAATTTATTTAGTTTTTATATTTGATGTACTAATCGATAGCTATATGAAAATTATTAAATCAGGGCTGATAGGTGCCAGGGTGGTAAAAGCCAAAGAACCGAACATCCAACTTTTTCAAATCAGGATCATTTTCAACCAGCACCGCGATGCCTTGGTGGACCGTGTGCTTTCTGATCTATCGACTTATATCGACTTTAAATTTCACATGCAGCCCACACGCACCGACCTGATGGAGCTGGCACCCAAGATTGCCCAACTAAAAACACGCGATGTCGATTTAGACTTCTACCAGCCATTGCTAAAAGAAATCAAGCGCAAAGACGAAATCAAAATCAAAAACGATTACTTCTTTTTAGAAATCGATGAGAGCATTCGGTTAAACCTAAATCCACAATTGAATTTTGCGGCTTAATTTAAACCAAACGAAAACTGTATTTTTAATAAACGGTTATTTATGGGACTGGTCTACGCAGATATTGAATTGATCAATGGATATGATCTAGAAAGTGCCAAGCGACATATTATTGGCGCGGAGGAAGTAAAATAATTCATCCCCAACGGCAAGAGTTGATTGTAAATCTCGAACATCCTTACTATGCACAATTGAGTTTGAAGTGATTCCCAACAAATTTTGAAATCGATTAATTTACAAATTCACCCCGCCCACCCCTCTCTATCCAAACTTCTATATTGAATTGCTTCTGCCAGGTGTTCGATTTTTATTTCGCTAGAACCAGCCAGATCAGCAATCGTACGAGAGACTTTTAGGATACGGTCGTAGGCACGAGCAGAAAGTCCAAGGCGTTCCATGGCGGTTTTCAGCAGGGTGCGGCCCGCATCATTGATCACACAAATTTCTTTTACCATGTTGCTAGGCATCATAGCATTGCAGTATACGTTACTTTGATTTTTAAATCGCTCACTTTGAATTTCCCGCGCCTTCACTACTCGTTCCCGTATCTCTTCACTGGTTTCATTTTTTCGATTCGTAGTCATTTGATCGAACGAAACCGGCACTACTTCTACATGTAAATCAATTCGATCCAACAAAGGCCCGCTCACTTTACTCAAATAGCGTTGCACTACACCTGGCCCACACACGCATTCCTTTTCGGGGTGGTTGTAGTAGCCACAAGGGCAGGGGTTCATACTGGCCACTAACATAAAGTTGGCAGGAAATTCTATTGATATTTTTGCTCTTGAAATGGTGACACGTCTTTCTTCCATTGGCTGCCGCATCACTTCCAACACCGTGCGTTTAAATTCTGGCAGTTCATCTAAAAACAAAACGCCATTATGAGACAAAGAAATTTCTCCCGGTTGGGGGTTACCCCCACCCCCGACCAATGCAACATCTGAAATAGTGTGATGAGGCGAACGAAAAGGGCGAGTGGTAATCAACGTTCCTTCTGCCCCTACTTTCCCAGCAACTGAATGTATCTTTGTTGTTTCGAGAGCTTCGTTCAATGTGAGTGGAGGCAAAATCGATGGCAGTCTTTTCGCCAACATGGTTTTGCCCGCACCGGGCGGCCCGATCATAATAGCATTATGTCCGCCAGCCGCGGCAATCTCCAACGCGCGCTTAATATTTTCCTGCCCCTGCACATCCTTAAAGTCGGAATCGTAGCTATTTACTTTGCTCATGAATACTTCTCGCGTATCGATAACGAGCGGCTCAATTTTCTTTTTACCAGCTACAAAGTCAATTGCTTCGCGCAATGTATCCACTCCAATGATATCCAAGTTATTAACGATAGCCGCCTCGCGGGCATTCTTCTTTGGCAGAATAAATCCTTTGAAATTCTCCTTGCGCGATTGAATAGCAATCGGCAACACACCTTTGATCGGGCGTAGTTCTCCATCGAGCGAAAGCTCACCCATGATCACATATTGCTCCAACAATTCTGTTTCAATTTGTGCTGAAGCAGAAAGAATACAGAGAGCAATGGGCAAATCATAAGATGATCCCTCTTTGCGTATATCGGCCGGAGCAAGATTGACTACTACTTTATTTCGTGGCATAAAATAGCCGAGGCTTTTCATGGAACTCTCGACCCGGTGTTCACTTTCTTTCACGGCAGTGTCGGGTAATCCACTCATGTGAAATTGTTTGCCCTGCGTCACGTTCACCTCTACGGTAATCGTTCGGGCATCAACCCCATGCACTGCGCTACCGAATGTTTTAGCAACCATTGCTTTTTTTCAAATTATAGATTAAAGATTGGCAATCTCCTTCAGGAAACAAAGGGAATTTGAATTAAGGCCACACGCTTCACGCCACAGGCGGTCACCTTTCAACGAAATCAATAAACCCGAATTAATCTAGTCTCAGAAGGCTTGAAGCTTGACACCTGCGTCCCATAGCCAATAACCTATCGCCCTACGCAATCTGTTTCTCAATCAACAACATCAAGATGTGAATTATCTTAATGTGTACTTCTTGGATGCGATCGGCATAACCAAAATGGGGAACTCTTAATTCAATATCAGCGAGAGGAGCTAATTTACCTCCATCTTTTCCGGAAAGAATAATCACTTTCATGCCCTTCTTCTTGGCGGTTTCAGCCGCGCGAATAATGTTGGCAGAGTTGCCGCTGGTGCTAATTCCTAACAGCACATCGCCTTTGTTGCCCAATGCTTCCAGATAACGCGAAAAAACAAATTCGTATCCATAGTCATTGCTGACGCAAGAAATATGTGAAGGATCGGAAATACAAATGGCAGGAATGGCTTTTCTTGGTTCACGATATTTACCTGTTAGCTCTTCGGCAAAATGCATGGCATCGCAATGTGAACCTCCGTTGCCGCAAGAAATAATTTTTCCGCCCGCCTGCAGCGAGGCCGCAATAGCTTTAGCAGCTACTTCAATTTGTTGCAAGTTTTTTTGATTGCTAATGAATTGATTTAGAACCGTAGACGCCTCATTTAGTTCTTGCGCAATCAATAACTGAAAGTCCATGTTCAACTATTTTTTAGCGGCTTCAACTAAATCGTACACTTTTGCTTTCAGCACGTTGTTCTCGTGGCGCATAGCTTCTTTCTCCTTTTCAGCATTTTTTGAATCCCTCCAGGTCCAAACTACCTCAACCGCAAAAAGCGCCACACCAAAAAAAGCGCCATATTTAAAGAGTGAAATTTTTCCAAATAGGCTGTACAACAAAGACAGGTCATTTTTATTGAATTCCATTATAAGCGTAAAAATCAACGCACTTAGGTGGTATAATCCAAATACACCTAGGAATATGAGTCTTCGTTTATCCATCATGAAAAAAATTAAGAATACAAACTTACCCTTTTTCAATACACCCAAAAGTTTAATTCGTAACAAAACCTTACTCCAAAGCTAAGAGTATAGGTGGGCTTAAGCAGTTTTCTGGATATCGACCAGCTTCCTATACAACCCATTTTGCGCACTCAGCTGATCGTGCGAGCCCCTTTCGGCAATACGTCCGTCTTGAATGACCACAATTTCGTCTGCATATTGGATAGTACTGAGTCGATGGGCTATCACAATCGAAGTGCGGTTTTTCATTAGATTAAACAAGGCGTCTTGCACCAGTCTTTCCGATTCAGAATCCAAAGCCGATGTGGCCTCATCTAAAATCAAAATAGGAGGATTCTTTAACACGGCCCGAGCAATACTTAAGCGTTGCCTTTGACCGCCAGAAAGTTTTGATCCTCGTTCTCCAATTTTGGTTTGGTAGCCATTATCGGTTTGCATAATAAAGTCATGCGCATTGGCGATTTTAGCAGCTTGTATTACCTTTTCTTCATTTATGTCGGGCATCCCAAACGCAATGTTGTTGAAAATGGTATCGTTGAATAAAATAGATTCTTGTGTTACCACGCCTAAGTGCTTTCGCAACGATTCAATTTGGTAATCCTTCAGCGATACTCCATCGATGCAAACATCACCCTCGGTAGGATCATAAAACCTTGGAACCAGATCAGCCAATGTAGACTTCCCGCCACCGGATGCCCCTACCAATGCCACGGTCTTCCCCTTGTTTACCTTTAGGTTAATATTTTTCAAAATATGGTCGGCATCATAAGCAAAAGAAACGTTTTTAAATTCAATTGAATCCTCAAATTTTTCAAGCCGAATGGCATCAATCTTATCGTGGATTGCTGGTTGATAATCTATGACAGAAAAAATTCGCTTTGCCGAAGCAGTCCCCTTTTGTAATGAAGTAATACCATTTGAAAAACTTTTAGCCGGCTGGATGATTTGGGCAAAAATTGCCAAGAAGCCGAGAAATGATTCAGGTGACAAAGAAGATTCATCGCTTAGCACCAATTGACCTCCAAAAAATATAATCCCTGCGATGATCGCCACTCCGAGTATTTCAGAAACAGGTGAGGCCAATTCATTTTTGTACGACATCGACTTATTTATCTTTCGATAGTAGGCGCTTTCATCCTCCATTCTACTCAAAATAAAGTTCCGAGCGTTAAATGCGTTGATCACGCGCATACCACTGAACGTCTCGTCTAAAATATTCACTATTCTTCCTAGTGATTCCTGGCTGGCCGTTGCTTGCCTTTTCAATCGCCTGATAATTTCCGCCAATGCGCCTCCGGTGATAGGCAGAACCAACAAGGTGAACAGCGTTAATTTGACGGAGATCGTAAACAGCAAAGCGAAATACACAATGATCACAACCGGTTCTTTCAGCACCGCTTTCAGGCTATTCATCACAGAACCTTCCACTTCTTGAACATCGTTTGTAAACCTGGAGATCAAATCGCCTTTACGTTCATTGTTAAAGTAGCCAATGTGTAATCTTGTTACGTTGCTGAAAATGGCCATCCTCATATTCTTGACAAGATCCACTCTTAATTTGGTGGCAATCACCCGCTCCAAATAGCGAAACAAATTTGCGAAAAGCACACAAATAACAATCAAAGCGCAAACGAATAACAACGCGTTCAATTTACCATTGTCCCGGATGATAGTGAGAAAAAAATGATTGAAAATAGTCTCGATGTATTTAATCGATAACTCAAAATCGGGTATTTCAGGAATAACCGCCCCAGTGGTTCTGTCGAATAAAACCCGGAGCATCGGAATAACCAAAATAATGTTAAGTGCACCAAAAATAATTCCCAGTATTGAGTACAAAAAGAAGAACGCCAGCCTTCGGGGTAGCCGATTGGCGTACAAAAGAATCCTAAAAAAAATCTTCATCTAATAAAATTAAAACTCGTATGTCCGAGCGGGGATATTCCATCTCACACCCAATGACGTAAGCGAAGTATCGTTATTGTAAAAGGGTAAATCACTTTCACTTTTCCGCACTATCTGTTTGACTTCCACAAACAAATTATGCTTAACCATGTACGATGCCGTCAGGTCAAAGAATAAAATAGTATTCTTGTTGCCCTGTCCGATTGTATTGCCATAATCGCTTTGGCGAGTAATATAAGTCTTTAGAATATCCCCGCCCCAATTTTGATTTGACCCATCACGCCCCACCGTTGAGAAAAAGCTTTTGCCAACAAGATTCAACCTGCGAATCGGCTGATATCTTACAATGGCCACCATTTCGGTAAAGTTAGCTCCCAGTGGGTGTGCCAGCGGCTGACTAAAGTTACTGTAATTGCTGCCTGTATTGTGCGTGTAAGTAAACGGCCTCGCAAAATTATATTCCAGTTGTAAGTCAAGGTTTGAAATGCCCGCCACATCAATA
>JBBSCN010000021.1:0-26632 GCA_038250265.1 Cytophagales bacterium
TCCGTATACCACGTCATTGTCGGTGGGGTCTACAGCTATATGGCCACTCTCTCCACCGGCAGTTGGTTCCCAATCGCGCTCGCCAATCGAAAATCCATCGGTGCGATGTGCCACGCGCTGGGTGGAGTTATCTTGTTGCGCTCCGTAAATTCGGTAGGGGAAATGATTGTCGGTAGTAACGCGATAGTATTGTGCCGTAGGTTGGTTGTGATAGGTAGTCCAATTCTCTCCTGCATCAAACGATACTTGGGCGCCACCATCATCGGCAATGACCATACGTTGATTGTCTTCGGGCGCAATCCACAAATCGTGATGGTCGCCATGGGGTGCGTTGTAGCTCTGGAAGGTTTTGCCTCCATCTTTTGATTTGTGATACGATACGTTCATCACATAGCAAATATCTTCGTCTTTGGTATCGGCATAAATTTTTGTGTAGTACCACGCACGTTGGCGCAAGTTTCTGTCTTCATTCATTTTTTTCCAAGTTGTACCACCATCATCTGATCGGTATACACCGCCATTGTCGTTTTCAATCATCGCATACACTTTATTTGAATTTACAGGCGACACTGCAACACCTGAAATTCCCCAAAGACCTTTGGGCAACCCTTCATTGGCAGAAATATTTTTCCAGGTTTCGCCTGCATCAGTGCTTTTGTACATAGCAGAACCAGCGCCACCACTTTCTAAACTATAGGGCGTTCTTCGGATGCGCCACGTAGAGGCATAGAGCACACGGGCATTGTTGGGATCCATGGAAAGATCTACTGCACCTGCATCGGCATTGGCAAACAAAACACGTTTCCAGTTTTTGCCGCCATCTTCACTTTTGTACACACCACGCTCTTCCGATGACTTGAACAGATCTCCCATTACAGCCGCATACACCACATCCGGATTTTTGGGATGGATGCGAATGCGAGGAATGTGTTTTGAATCTTTTAGTCCGCTGAAGGTCCACGTCTTTCCCGCATCAGTTGATTTCCAAATACCATGGCCGTAGGAGACATTACCGCGCACAGTCCCTTCTCCTTGACCCACGTAGATCACGTTATTGTCCCACTCGCTTACCGCTACCGAGCCGATCGAGCTTCCAAAAAATCCATCGGAGATATTGGACCATGTATTTCCTGCATCCGTAGTTTTCCAAACACCACCACCGGTTGCACCCATGTAAAATAAATTAGGTTTGCCCGGCACGCCCGTTACCGATGCCGCGCGCCCTCCCCGAAAGGGACCAATGCTGCGCCACTCCAAGCCGTTGTACAGTTTTTCATCGTAAGTAAGAACAGCCTTTGCGGCTTTGGCATCTTTCTTTTGAGCGGTTGCCACTGTTACGGCCAGAAGAAAAAATAGCATAGAATATATCCTTTGCATAGCGATTATTTTAAGTTTTAATAGGTTCGATATTAGAATAAAATTAGTAGAACAAGAATCCTTTTTTTACGAAAGGCAAAAACCAGTTGAATATGGATGGATTGAATATGGGATAAACTTATTACTTTGAACAAATTTTTTCATGGAAGACCGAAGCTTAAAGCCCCTTTGGAGCGTGCCAGTGATTGTGGCAGCCTTAGGGTATTTTGTTGACATCTACGATTTGCTGCTCTTTAGCATCGTTAGACGTACCAGTTTAAGTTCGATTGGTGTGCCAGACGATCAACTTTTAGTGCAAGGAGAATTTGTGTTACAAAGTCAAATGATCGGCTTGCTTGTGGGTGGATTGATTTGGGGAATTATGGGTGACAAGAAAGGACGCTTATCGGTGTTGTTTGGATCTATCCTTTTGTATTCGTTGGCCAACATTGCTAACGGTTTGGTAACTACGGTCAATCAATATGCGCTACTGAGATTCATCGGTGGTATTGGACTTGCAGGAGAACTCGGTGCGGGTATTACTCTTGTATCAGAAGTGTTGCCCACGCGGTTGCGCGGATACGGAACTACATTAGTGGCAAGCGTTGGTTTAATGGGTGCAGTGTTGGCCAATTTTGTGGCTAAAAAATTTGATTGGCAGATTGCTTATTTTATCGGGGGCGGATTAGGTATTGCTCTACTCATTGCGCGCGTAAGTATTTTTGAATCAGGTGTGTTTCTAAAACTCAAAGAACAAACGGTGCAGCGTGGAAATTTCTTTCAACTGTTCAGCAATCGTGCACGCTTTAAAAAATTTATGGGAAGTATTTTTATCGGATTGCCGATATGGTTTGTGATTGGTATTCTCATCACGTTTTCGCCTGAGTTCGCCAAAGCGCTGCATATCGATGGAAACATTGCTGCAGGTGATGCCGTGATGTACAGCTACATCGGCTTGGCCGTGGGTGATTTGATTAGTGGTTTTATCAGCCAGGCATTGCGGTCGCGAAAAAAAGTAGTAGCACTTTACATGTTGTTGACTTCCGTGATGATCTTGATTTACCTGTTTACACCCGGGCGCTCGGTTTCTAACTTTTACCTAACGTGTTTTTTATTAGGAGTTAGCATCGGTTATTGGGCATTGTTCGTAACTATGGCTGCAGAGCAGTTTGGAACAAACCTACGATCTACGGTGGCTACTTCTGCGCCTAATTTTATACGAGGCATGGTGGTGCCCTTATCCATTTCCTTCCGTTTCCTTCGTGAAGAGTTGGGCGGCAACGATTCTGCAGTAATTTACGGTGCTTTGATCGTTGGTTTTTGCACCATTTTGATCGCTTTTGTCGCCCTTACTCTGGTGGAAGAAACCTTTAGCAGGGACATGGATTTTGTTGAGAAGGACTGATGCCATTTGAAATGATCTGTGTTATTATTTAATGTATTTAAATAACATTTGGTTGATTTAGAGTTTTCCTTTCCTTTTGCTTTTTTTTATTTAGCTGAGTACAATGAATCAAATTAGGGATTAAAAAATTTATCGGTTGATTGATGATTGTGCGCCTATTTAATAGACAGAATTTCAATAACTTTGACAAGTGTTCAAGATGAAGTCATTTCTGGCAGCGATATTAAGTTTGTTGTTTCTTTCGGGTGCAGCCCAAAATGCCGCATTGATCGATAGTTTAGCAGAGCAGCTTAAGATCTCGCCCCCAGGCAGTGCGGAACAATTCCGTTTGTTAACTTCAATTGGGTGGGAGTACCGATTTGCCCGACCGGATAGTACTATCTACTTTGAAAAAATGGCCTATGAGTTAGGCAAGAAGCTAAACCTTGGTTCGGATCTTGCCAGACCGTTAAACTACTTGGGTGTGGCGTACAACTACAAGGGCGAATTAGGGAAGTCATATGATTATAGCCAGAGCGCACTTACAACAGCGGAGTCGCAAAAGGATTCCGTCCAACTGGCGTACGCAAACAATAATATAGGGCGGCTTTTGTTTGAGCAGGGTATCGTTGCGAAATCGTTTGTTTATTTTAGTGATGCGCTCAAGATTTTCATGGCAATCAATGATCGCTCTGGTATTGCCTATGTCAAGCAGAGCTTGGCTGATTTATATCAAGTTCAAGAGGATTATGTAAAGGCAGGGCAATTGCTAAAGCAGGCGTTGACGCTCCGCCTGCAATTAGGAAAGACTCGCGATATTTCCTCGGCTTATGCTCAGTTAGGCACGCACTACCAAAAGACGAATAATCTGGATTCATCGAGTTACTATTTTTTGTTGTCAGATTCTGGCTATCTTATCATTAATGATGCCATCAATTTAGCGCGGACGAAGGTTTTGCTTGCGCAGAACTACTTGCTACAAGGGAAAATTCAGGATGCAAAACTGATTGGGCGAGAAGGTTTCGACTACATCCAGTCCAATAAAAATGTTAGGAGACTGCCCGAAGCGTATCTACTAATGGGCAAGATTTATATGGCAGAGAAAGACTACGCAAGGGCTCAGATAGAATTCAGTGCAGCACTGACAGCTTCCAAGTTGAGTCAGCAATCTGTTTTTGAATTAGAGTCTTATTTCAACTTGGCACACGTGTCGAAATTACTGGGAAGGTATCAAGACGAAATAAAAAACATGAATTACTATCTCTTGCTAAAGGACTCAGTAGAGGATTTGGAACTTGCTAGAAAAGTTGAACGGCTTCAATTTGAATTGCAGATTGCAAGCAAAGAAAAAGAAAATGAACTATTGAAGTTACAACAAACCAGTACGCAATCAATAATTGCAAGGCAACGCCTAGGAAGTATTCTGTTGTTGGTAGTAGCTATCTTTTTGCTGATTTTGGCTTTTATTGGTTGGCAGGTTAGCAAGAGAAGGAGATTGGTGAACGAAAAACTTGCTACTCAGAATCAGCAGATAATTGTGCATCAAGGAGAGATTGATCAACAAAATGGAATCCTTTCCAGGCGGAATCAGATGTTGTCGGATTTGAATCATGAAAAGAATACGCTGATGAGTATTGTCGCGCACGATCTGAAATCCCCGCTCAATCGGATTAAGGGATTGTTGTCGCTCGTGAAAATGGAAGGAACTCTGACACCTCAACAGTCAGAATACATTCAAATGATCAATCAAGTAACAGCTGGAGGCGAAAGCATGATCAATGATTTGCTTGACGTGCATGAAATAGAAGAGAGTAACTATAATCCAATTTTTAGAAGTTTTGATTTGTTTGAATTATTGGCCGAGCGGGTTAGTTCTTTTAAGGTGAATGCTTCCTCAAAAGGTATTCGGCTTGATTGTAGCTTTGCAACGGTGTCAGCTATCATTACGTCCGAATCTTCTTATGTGAGCAGGATTGTTGATAATTTATTGTCAAATGCGATAAAGTTTTCGCCTTCTGGAAAAGAAGTACAGATTACCGCTAGGGTGGAGGGAAACAGGGCGTTGTTTGCTGTAAAAGATCAAGGGCCAGGTTTTTCCGATCAAGATAAACATCATCTTTATAAGAAATTCATGAGGCTTTCCGCCCGTCCAACTGCGTTCGAGAGTTCCAACGGCTTAGGTCTTGCGATCGTTAAGATTTTAATCGAACGTTTGGGTGGCGAAATAATACTGGATAGTCAGGTGGGTGCAGGAAGTGAGTTTACGATCAGCGTTCCCACCGGAAATGCTGAAGTGGCCTCAGAGTCTGAACCAACGGTGGCCTAACAAATACACTTTTAAAACTAGGATTTGGCAAGCGAGGATTCCAAATCTGCTACTAGGTCTTCGACATCTTCTACCCCTACACTCAATCGAATCAAAGAATCGCTGAGCCCATTCTTTATTCGCTCTTCTTTCGGGATGCTCGCATGGGTCATTGAGGCAGGATGATTGATCAATGATTCAACGCCCCCAAGCGATTCAGCGAGCGAAAACAACTGCACATTTTCCATAAATGCGATTGCATTCTCTAGCCGATCATCTTTTAGCGTAAACGAAAGCATCCCTCCAAAATCCTTCATCTGTTTTTTGGCGATGAGGTGATTGGGATGATCAGTAAAACCGGGCCAATATACTTTTCCTACTTTTGGATGGCTACGCAAATATTCTGCAATTTTTTTTCCGTTGTAACAGTGCCGCTCCATCCGAAGGTGAAGTGTTTTTATGCCACGCAAAACCAAAAAACAATCTTGTGGTCCAGGAACTGCTCCGCATGAGTTGGCGATAAAGGCAAGGTCTTTGTAAAGTGGCTCATCGTTGACTACTAACGCGCCCATAATCACATCGCTGTGGCCGCCCAGGTATTTTGTTACTGAGTGCATGACAATATCCGCTCCCAAGTCGAGTGGGTTTTGTAGATAAGGAGAAGCGAAGGTATTGTCTACCGCCATTTGTATTTTATTCTTTTTTGCGATTGCCACACAGGCTTCGATGTCAATGATTCGCATCAACGGGTTTGAAGGAGTTTCTAACCAAAGCAGTTTGGTGTTTTTTGTAATGTGTGATTCGATTGTTGAAGCTGTGGTCAAATCAATAAAATGAAACTTGATTCCCGCCCGCTCATACACCTTCGTGAATAACCGGTAGGAGCCGCCATACAAATCATTGCTGGTAATTACCTCGTCACCGGGGTTTAGTAATCTGAGTACGGCATCGATCGCGCCCATGCCCGAAGAGAAGCACAGTCCAAACCTTCCATTTTCTAACGCAGTTATGTTTTGTTGCAATTGGTTACGGGTAGGATTTGCCCCGCGCGCATAGGCATAGCCCTTGTGCGTGCCAGGTGATTCTTGCACGTAGGTGGATGTTTGAAAAATAGGCGTCATGATAGCACCTGTGGAAGGATCTGGTGACACTCCTGCGTGGATGGCTTTGGTTCCGAATTTCATTCTTTAATTTTTATTTTAAAATATGAGATATGATGTGGAGATATGGAATTTGAGATATGGGCTGAGTATAATGTGAAGTTTAGAATCTCAAGTCTCTTTTCTCAATTCTCACGTCTATATTCCCCTGTCAACATCAAATTTTTCTAAGTAATCGGCCACACGTCTTACAAAACTTCCGCCCAAAGAGCCATCTACCACACGGTGATCATACGAGTGTGACAAAAACATTTTATGACGAATAGCAATGGCATCCCCGTAAGGAGTTTCAACTACTGCTGGTTTTTTTTGCACGGCACCCAATGCTAAAATTGCCACTTGTGGTTGCATGATGATAGGTGTGCCCATCACATTGCCAAAGGAGCCAACGTTTGAAACGGTAAAGGTTCCACCGGCCAACTCATCCGGTTTCAATTTATTCTCGCGGGCACGTTTTGCCAAATCGTTAACCGCCTTTGCCAATCCATTGATGTTATATTGATCAGCATTTTTGATCACCGGCACAATGAGGTTGCCACTTGCCAATGCTACGGCTAACCCGATATTGATATCTTTCTTTTTGATGATCCGATCTCCATCCACTTGTATGTTGATCATCGGAAAATCTTTGATAGCCATCATCACAGCCTCAATAAAAATTGGCGTAAAGGTCAACGCATCGCCTTCGCGTTTTTGAAACTCATTCTTCCACTTGTTTCTCCAAAAAACAATGTTGGTAACATCTGCTTCTACAAATGAAGTAACGTGAGGAGAAATCCGTTTGCTGTCCACCATGCGCTCTGCAATCATTTTACGCATGCGATCCATCTGAATAATTTCATCCCCGGCATTGATCGAGGCGGGAACCAATGGAGCAGAGGAGGTTCTTGCTGTGCTAACGGTTTTGCCAAGTTTGCGCTGCTCTACGTATCCTAGTATATCTCTTTTAGTAACTCTACCTTCGGCTCCTGTGCCTGAAATGGTTTCTAATTCGGCAACTGCTATTTGTTCTTCTTTTGCAATATTTTTTACCAGAGGTGAATAGAAGCGAGATGAATTTTTGAAATCGGTTGCCAGTGGCACGCTGCCATTTCCGTTTGAACTTGACGTTGCATGAATAGTTTCTGTTTTCTTTTCAACTTTTGGTGATGGTGTATCTTGGGTAACAGAAACAGTTGCACCGGCTTCTGTGGTAACAATCGCAATGGCTGTCCCTACCTTCACCACCTCTCCCTCTTTTGCCAAGATTTCCTTTAGCACTCCTGCATGCGTAGACGGCACTTCTGTATCTACTTTGTCCGTGGCTACCTCCAATACGCTTTCGTCTTGGTCAATTTTATCGCCCGGTTTTTTTAGCCATTTCAAAATGGTGGCTTCCATAATGCTTTCGCCCATCTTGGGCATGATCAATTCTACTTGCGACATGGCGTGAGGTATTTAAAGCGCAAAGGTACAATTTTTAAATAGCGTTGCTAACGATTGAAATAGACAGAATTTGATTTTGGGTTTTCAGGAAAGTGGGGAATTTAATATTGAAAAATTCATCTTTTACTAAAATATTGAAACCGGTTTCTCATCGACTCAGCCTTAGGTTGTAACTAATGAAAGGGATTGGGATAGCGAAGATATCTGGCCGGCCAATTATTGCAGGAGCCAATACACCTAGATCAAAGGCGTGATTCTTTCTGTTGAAACGCATACCCGCTGACAATAGGCCCAATGTGTAAAAATTCTTGGAGCCAATTAACAAATTGTTTTCTGTAATAAAACTTAGCTTGGGCGAGACCTTTTTCACTAAAGCAAGCGTGGCAATATATCCTTGCTCTACTCCACCCTGTGAAATAAACTTACCGATGCCGATTGTAAAATTGTTTTGAGCGCTTCCGCTGGTTACTATGGCTTGAAAGAAGCCATTATTATAACCTTCATACCCATTGCTGCTATTCCAACCTCGCACATAGAGATATTGGGCATTGATAGCAAACTTTACTTTACGATCGGGGTTAAAAGTGAATTTTAGCTTCGGAGAAAACAGCGCTAATGGGTTAAAAGTAATGCACGTCATCCCAGCACTTAAGCGTTTGCTGATACCGTAGTTAAAATTGCTGAATAATATATACTGATTGGAATAATACCATTTTTTTGGAGTCACAGGGACAGCCGAATGAGTAAGAAAATATTTATAGCCAAACTGATTTTCAAATATTGGAAGCTGTAAATCAATTATTTTCTGTTGGAGAACAGAAACGATACCCAAAATTTGTTCAGACGCAATTTGGATAGTATCAGAAGTGATTGTTTTAAAAGTTAAAAACTCTCTACTTTTATCAAGTACAAAACCCTCTATCCTTTTTCCGTTTTTTAAAAAGATTTGAACGCGGACAACGGATGTATCTTTTTCAATAGTATCTGCCTGGCTTAGAGCTACAGTCGTACTAAAAACAAACAGTATCAATAGCCTAACCACCTTGAATTATTTTGGCAAACTCAACCTTATCAAATTTAATACTGCTACGGACGCCATCCTAATATTAATCATTCGATCTTGCGAGATTTGTAATTTCTTTGTCACCGTTTGATACTTGTCTGAGTAAGCAATCCATACCGTGCCCACGGGTTTTTCTGGTGTTGCGCCACCGGGGCCTGCGATGCCGCTGGTAGCTACTCCAATATCTGTATTAAATTTGGCGCGGACGATGTTGGCCATTTCAATAATAGTAGCCTCACTCACTGCGCCATACTTCTGCAGCACTTCGGGTTTCACACCTAGCTGCCGCATCTTAATTTCATAGGCATAAGGCACCATACTTCCTAAGAAATAGTCAGAGCACCCGGGCACAGATGTAATTAGATGGGAAAGATAACCCCCTGTACAGCTTTCAGCGAGAGATAAGGTTAGCTTTCGTTCGCGCAGCATTTTTCCGATTGCTACTTCAATGGGTTCGTCCCCATACCCATAGATGTAGTCACCTGCCAATGGCTTTAATTTTTCAGCCCATTCGTTTATCTCAGCTTCCAAATCTTTCGAGGGCTCGCTAAATCCGGTTAGTCGTAATTTCACTTCTCCTAAACTTGGAAGATAGGCGAGTTTGATGTGTTCAGGTAATGCTTTTTCCCAAGTAGAAATTTTGTCAGCCAAAAATGATTCTCCAATGCCAATCGTGCGAATTACTTTGTGATAGATAGAAGGCGTGTGAAAGATTTCTTTTAATTTGGGAATCACTTGCTCAGTCATCATTTTTTTCATTTCATGCGGCACACCTGGCATGGACATAAATACTTTTCCCTGCCCGTCCGGCAGGCAGGCTTTTTTTTCAAACCACATACCTGGCGCGGTGCCAATCGGGTTGGTAATTTTAGTGCAGCAACTGGGCAAAGCAGCTTGCTGTCTGTTGAGTTCTATCATCTCTCGTCCGCGACTTTTAAAGAAGGCCGTGATTTCAGCTAAGGCCTCTTCGTGAATTTTCAGCTCGCAGTTGAAATATTTTGCGAGTAATGGCTTGGTGAGATCATCGCTGGTGGGGCCAAGTCCTCCTGTGATCAAAATGATGTCAGCACGTTTTTCCGCTTCCGCGAAAGCGGTAAGTATTTCGTCTTCCTGATCGCCTACCGTTGTTTTGCGGATCACTTTAATGCCCACCTTGTCGAGCTCAACGCTCATCCATTGTGAGTTGGTATCTACAATTTGACCGTACAAAATTTCATCTCCAATAGTGAGGAGTTCAGCAAGTATTTTTTTCATGTAATTAGGTGAGTTAATTTAAAACAGCGTTTCCAACAAAAATTAGATTGACGAGCGCGTAAACAATGAGAATAGCACGCCCTCCAATTTTGTTCATGTGCAGGCTTTGCTCTTTTTTCCCACTATCATACAACCGTAGGCAAATTGCGGATACCAATAAGATACTGAAAATGGCAAAGAGGGTGAGGCTGTGTAGTGTATCTACCAACGTAAAAGTCGAAGACTCAGGAAGTAATGAATCGATGATATATTTATTACCCACGGCTGCAAAAAGCACACCCACTGGTAACCCAAAGCGCGCATCGTGTTCCCAAGGCCTTGGTGCAAAACTGATCATAGCAATAAAAAAGGCAATGTACATCCCCAGAAAAATTTTCATAAAAAGACCCAGCGCATCTCTTTCTAGATTCATTTCAATTATTAAAAGTTGAAAAGGTTTGATGGCTGTGCCACGGGCGGGAATCGCCAAAACCGGTATCATAGTGATTGGTTGCCACTGAGACTTTAAAATCTTTGATATTCCATCCGTCAATGGCTTCCGTTGGACTAAATCGACTTCCTTTAATGTCAGGTTGAAAGACTATGCTGCTTACATCGAATTGCGAGTTTTCAATTTGCATGCCCAGATGCTGCTGGTCAAAGGGAAAATCTTGAACATTCCATTTTTCTTTCATCGTTGCTTTGATCTTCATCATTACCCACGCTTTACCGTCCATACTATCCGTTATCGGAATAGATTGTTCACACCCCTTTGCAGTAGGCATGTCTAATTGGTTCATGAAATCATATTTTGGATTATCATACACGAACCAAAGCCAAAAACGAGCTGTGTATTCTTTTTCATGAAAATTGATGTCGTGTACGCTTAGAACATATGCACCTACTTTCACCGAATCAGGTTGTGCAAATGACTCTCCAACGAAGAAAAGCAAGTGTAGCGAAAGGCAAATCGATCTGAATTTCATGCAATCATGTTTGGTTTTGCAAGATAGCGACATTGAATCCAATCAAACAATTGACCCTGACAAGCGGAAAATTCAAATTCTTAAGCTAATTTTCGCATTGAAACCGAAACCTTAATTTGTATGTATAATTTATTGCACCTTACTCATTCAATTGTCCGTTATTTCTTGTTGATAATTATCCTTTTTGTGATTCTTCGATCGCTGATGGGTTGGCTCAATAAGTCAGCCTATTCCAAAGTGGATGACCAACTGAGCTTAGGCCTTTTTATATTTACCCATACCCAACTGTTGCTTGGCATCATTTTGTTTTTCGTCAGCCCAATTGTGATTTTCAGCGGTGCCTCCATGAAGGATCCCACTGCGAGGTATTGGCTGGTGGAACACAATACCGGGATGATCATCGCTATTGTATTGATCAGCATCGCACGGATCTCATCGAAGAAAATGACCGAGGCTGTCGCAAAACATAGGCGTATGTTTATTTTCAATTTTATTGCTTTGCTAATAATTGTTCTGATGATCGCCCAAAGCCAACGTGGATTTTTTAGTCTTCCCTATTAATTTTTTTAATAAGTATCATGAGATATTTCACCTTGTCTTTTCTTTGTCATGTTGCTTCACTTTTGGTTGCCCAAGAAATCAGCCCTCGCTATGAGTTGGTGAAAATCAATGACAACATAAATACTCGGTATAATGAGGTGTCTCCAGTAATTTCACCAGACGGTAAGCGCCTTTATTATTTTGTCGCAAATCATCCTGAGAATACGTATGGAAAAGACAAAGATGGCAGCCAAGATATTTGGGTGTCAACGTTAGACGACAAAGGGCAATGGTCGAAAGGAAAGCATGCAGGATCACCACTCAACCAAAATAGATTTAATCAAGTTTTTAATTTTATGCCCGATGGCTCGCTCTTTATACGAGGCGGCAGATCAAAAAACGAAAAAGGTTTTTCGATTGTTGGTTTAGGGGGCTCGTGGAACGAGCTCAAAGTAACCGACTTTGATAAAATGGACAAGGGTTTGTTTAACGGAGCCACGATTTCAGACGATGGCAAAAATATGATCCTCTATTTTTCAGAGAAGGAGAGAGATAAATACAGTGATTTGTACTTGTCTATTCAGCAACCCGATGGCCATTTTTCAAAACCGGCTAAACTCAAGTTTAGCTCACCGGGTGATGATTATTCTCCGTTTTTGGCACCCGACCAAAAGACGCTTTACTTTTCGAGCAATCGATTTACCAAGGAACGAATTGGTGCCAGTGATATTTATAAGGTGGTTCGCCTAGATGATACTTGGCAGAATTGGTCTGATCCGGTGAACTTGGGAAAAGCCATCAACACGGGTTCTGACGATGCCTATTTCTCGATTGATACCCACGGAAATATTTTCACTGCGCGTGCTGGCGTAGTGGCCGATGGAGGAAATTTTGATTTGTTCATCTTAAAACCAAAGAATATTAAAGTCACACTGGTGGGAGTAATCCATAGCGAAAAGACCGACCAACTGCTGCCTGCAGTTGTGGAAGTTAATGGCAAGGATCAAAAGATGTATAATTCTAAATCTGCGGTGAGTAGGTTTGAAGTGAGACTGCCGGAAGAATTTGAATATACTGTGAGCGCGAGCGCTCCCGGATTTTTGCAATACAGCAGTGGATTTAGAGTGCCGCCCAAGCTCGTAAGAGATACCGTTATAAGATTGCAAATCAATATGGTGCCTATTGCTAAGCAATTAACACTGGTGGGGCAAGTGTTGAATAAAAAAACTAACAATCGGGTTTCCAATGCCAAGGTAAACATGGCGTACAAGAATGATGGAAGCGTTGGCTTTGATCTTGCTGTTAGCGAAGGGAAATATAAGCAGGATATAGCCAGTTTGGGCTGGTACGTTTTTAATGTAACAGCGGAAGGTTATTTGAATGCTGTGGATAGCGTGTTAGTGGATAATGCGGAGCAAACACCGATTGAAAAAAATCTATTACTTATTCCGATTGAAGTTGGTTTAACTGTACGGTTAAAAAATATCTATTTTGATTTTGACAAAACCACATTGAAATCAGAATCTTTTATGGAGCTAAACAAGGTAGTAGACTTTCTTAAGCAAAACGCCAAGGTGTCGATCGAAATCGCAGGACATACCGATAGCAAAGGGTCTGATACTTACAACGAAAATCTTTCGCAAGGCAGATCGCAGTCAGTAGTGGATTATTTGGTCAGCCAAGGCATTGATGTTTCGCGTTTGGAAGCCCAGGGCTATGGCGAATCAAAACCGATCGATAGCAACGATACGGACGAGGGCCGTGCGAATAATAGAAGGGTTGAGTTTACGGTGTTGAAGATGTGAAAATAGAAGTAAGAAGTGAGAAGTTAGTAGTTAGTAGTTAGTATTGAGTAGAGAGTAGTTGTGTTGATGAAAAGCGGAGCTCTAAAACTCCAAGAGATCTACCAGTCTTATGGGTTTGGAGGTAACGCTATAATTCCTCTTTAAGAACTTCTCTTGTCTGCTCGGCATCCATTTCAAAAATATGCAACCGCACACCCGGGAAAATGTCATTTCTCAATGGGTATAAGTTGGTAAAATTTTCTCCGGTAAGGAAGCAGGGTATGCCATAGGCATCTAATTTGGTTTTGGCAATGTTGGCGGCAATAACATTGTCAAAAGAGGAATAGATGATGATTTTCTCGTGTTGTTCCATAAACCGGGTTGTGCAAGTTACCAAATTCAAGTGTTAAGATGCGAATTGGTTATTTTATTAATAACTTGTAGTCTAATGAAGACTAATTAAATGACCCGTCTTACGCCATTACTGCAAACGATCGATGCGCTCCGGGCAGAATTAGAAGTGCTGAAGCCTCTGAAAAAAGCGGACGAAGAAAGGCTTTGGAAAAAATTTAGATTAGAGTGGAATTACAACTCTAACCATATTGAAGGCAATACACTTACCTATGGACAAACCGAATTGCTGTTAATCTTTGGTAAGACCACAGGCGATCATGAGATGAGAGAGTACGAGGAGATGAAAGCGCATGACGTTGCCTTGAAGTTAATTGTGCAATACGCCAGCGATCATTCTAGAGAATTGACCGAGGCTGATGTGCGGGAATTGAATAAGATAATTCTGGTTCGGCCCTATTGGGGAATTGCTCAGACACTTGATGGAGAGGCAACAAGAAAACTAATTCAACCAGGCGAATACAAGAAAGAACCCAACTCGGTAAAGTTGCAGAATGGAGAAATGTTTCACTATGCCTCGCCAGAAGAAACGCCAGCAAAGATGGCTGACCTTATGGTTTGGTATCGGTCGACACAGGAAAAAAAGGAATTGCATCCTTTGGCACTAGCAGCTAAGTTGCATTATGATTTTGTCCGGATCCACCCCTTCGATGATAGCAACGGACGAACCTCTCGGTTATTGATGAATTATGTTTTGATGCGCCATAATTATCCTCCGGTGATCATAAAGTCGGTCGATAAGAGAAATTACCTTAATGCTTTGAATAAAGCAGATGTCGGTGATTTGGATTCTTTTATAGAATATGTAGCAGAACAGTTAGAATGGTCTCTAAAGCTAGCTATCAAAGCTGCCAATGGTGAAAGTGTCGAGGAGGAGAATGACCTGTACAAGGAAATTAATGTCTGGAAAAAAGAGGTTGGTTCGTTGAAAGAGGTGCCTATTAAATCGATTGCAGTAATGGCTGATTTGTATCAGCAGTCTCTAATGCAGTTGATGAATGGTTTTTATCTAAATCAAAGAGACAACTTTGACAACTTGTTTGTTTTTAATAAAATTTCCTTTTGTGTGGATGGTAAACTAAGATTCGAGACTTTCCCGACCTCAGTAGATTTTGAAGCCTTGCTCCTTGACTACCAATTAAGACGAGTGCCATTTTTTGAACAGGGGATCAATAGTTGGGAGATAAGTTATTCAAGAGAGATATTAAAAAAATTGGCGAAGGAAAATACAACGATAACTGCAACTCTTAAAATCGATTTTCATCCTATCCGATATGATGTTTTCAATAATGACATTCTTTTACTTAGCAAATCATATTCCTATAAAATGACTGAAAGCGAAATATCAAGAATGGTTAATATTTCCATTAAAGAAACCTTTGAGTCTATAAAAAGCCTATCATCTAATGGAATCTCCTAGCGGCAGGGATAGAGGCACTTGTTTGAGCCCGAATTGGAACGTGCGAAGGATGGCGAGTGCTGATAGCCCGCCCGGCCGCCCAAAATATTTCTAAATTACTTGTAACATACCCTTCACACTACCGTCTAGCTTTTGAAACGATGAATATCGAAGTCTTTGAAAATCGGGTGTTGCCAACGAAAAATAAGCTTTTTCGGTTTGCTTTCAGGCTGTTGGGCAGCAGCGAGGAAGCCAAAGATGTGGTGCAGGAGGTAATGATTAAAGTTTGGAACGGACGTGAGCAGATGGCGGGAATCGACAACATGGAGGCTTGGTGCATGCGCATTACCAAGAATCTTTCGCTGGATCGCCTTCGCTCAAAACAACGCAGAGCCACCGACCCGATGCAAGAAGGTTTCGAAGTTCGTCAGGAGAGTATGACACCTTATGAAAAAACAGAAATACTTGAAAGCATGCAACGGGTAAACGAACTGATTGAAGCACTGCCGGAAAAGCAGCGGCAGGTGATGCATCTTCGCGACATTGAGGGTTACAGCTACAATGAAATTTGCGAGATATTGGAACTGGACATGAGCCAGGTAAAAGTGAATTTGTTTAGAGCGCGGAATTTTGTGCGGGAACGATTGGTAAAATTAAATGCATATGGACTCTAACGAAGTAAAAGAGTTGCTGGAGAAGTATTGGAACTGCGAGACATCGCTGGAGGACGAGCAAAAGTTGCGCGCTTATTTTAAAGGCCAGGTGCCTATGGAAATGAGTGAGACTGCCGAACTGTTCCGCTACTTTGAGCAACAACAAAAAGCAACAGTAGGCGAAAAGGCTTTTGATGATGAAGTAAAGCGACAGATTAAAGCGCATCGGCCTGCCGGAAAATCGGTGAAGATGTATTTTAACTATGCCCGCATTGCTGCCGGGGTGTTGGTGATGGTGGCGGCTGGCTATTTTGTGAGGGAGGAAGTTCGCAAAGCATATCCGCCCGAAACAGAAGATACTTTCAGTGACCCGCGCATGGCACTGGAAGAAACAAAGAAAGCATTGATGATGATTTCAAACAGTTTTAACAAAGCACATAAGGAGGTAGGCAAGATTGAAATGTTTAATGAAGCGGAAGAAAAGATACAGGGAAAGCGGGTGGATGAAAAAAAAGTGAGTATTTAAAAATTAGAAACAGAAATTAAAAACCTTAAAAAATAACAGTTATGAAAAAGTTAATGTTGGGGGCAATGATGGTGGTGATATCGGTGGCGGTAAACGCACAGAATGATGTGATCGCCAAGTTTTTTAATAAGTATGATGGTGACGAAACATTCAGTAAAGTAGCCGTTAGCGGAAAGATGTTTAGCATGATGGCTAATATTGATGGAACGACAGAACAAGAGAAGTCGATGATCAGTGCGATCAGTAAAATAAAAGGATTGAAAATTTTAAAAAAGGATGATGCACGCAACGCTCGTGAATTGTACAAAGAGGCTTTATCGATGGTGCCTGCCGGACAATTTGAAGAGCTAATGACGGTACGCGACAAAGACAAAGACATGAAATTTTTTACTAAAGAATCCGGAGGTAAAATCAGTGAGTTAGTAATGGTGATGGGCGGAAATGATGAGTTTATGGTGATGTCACTCTTTGGCGAAATTGATTTGAAGGAGATGGGAAAAATCGGAAAGTCTGTTAATATTGATGGTCTTCAAAATCTAGATAAGATCAAAGACAAGGATAAAAATAAGGACGAGAAGAAAAAGAACTAGTACAACTTTCACCCAAGCGATTCCTATGCAAGAACACTTGGGTGATTTTTTTTGCGCAATTTGCATCTTCTTTTTGGTTTACCCGTTGTAGTTACCAACTCTCAAAAAAATGAAAACACTATTATTTCTGTGCTTAATTCCTTTCGTTGGCTTGGCGCAGACTAAAACTACCGTTGAGTTGGATAAAAAGTACGAAGGAATGTCGCTGTATTTTTACAAGAATACACTGAAGATGTTGAATCAGGCAGACGACAAAAATTTTGATGAATTGATTAAGGACATTGAAAAGATGCGCTTTGTGATGGTGAACAAGGAAAAGCAAAAATTTAGTACAGTAGATTTCGAAGCACTCAAAAAAAGTTTCCGGGGAGAGGGGTATGAGCCCGTAATGACCAGCCGATTTGAAGGCCGCAACTTTGATGTTTTTTTAAGAGAGGTGGGTGGTACTGTAAAGGGAACTGTAATTCTCGCCAGCGATTCTGCCAGCCTCTATGTGTTAGATGTGTTAGGCAAGGTAGCGCTGAATAAAGTGGGCTCTTTATTTAATACCCTTGATGGAAGCACTGACATCGGTAAGAAAATTAAAGAGTTTGCCACTGGCGGTAAGGATAAAAAGAAAAGAAAGAATGGGGAGGAGGATTTTGAAGAAAAAGAAAAAGACAAAGAAACTAAGAAGAACCAATAGTATACGTTGTACTGAGCGACAAGTCTAGATGATGTATTTTAAAGTTGTGTTTTATTGTTATTCATAATCCAGCCAGTTTAAAATGAGCGAAGTAGTATTATCGATACAAAAGCTGACGAAGAATTTCGGAAAGCTGTGTGCTGTTAATCAGTTAGACCTAGAAGTAAAGCGCGGCCAAGTATTTGGCATGTTAGGTCCTAATGGAAGTGGTAAGACCACTACCCTCGGAATGTTAATGGGGGTGACCAATCCAACTTCTGGAAGTTTTACCTGGTTTGGCGAGCCCGCAACGAACTTGACCCGCAAAAAAATTGGAGCCGTTTTAGAGCATCCAATTTTCTATCCGTATTTAAGCGGGCAAAAAAATTTGGAGCTAAACGCGATGGTCAAGGGCGCTAACCCTGCCAACATTCCGAAAGTATTAGATATCGTAGAGCTGAGCGACCGCAAAGAGGACAAGTATAAGACCTACTCGTTGGGAATGAAGCAGCGCTTAGCAATTGCATCAGCATTGGTCAGCGACCCCATCATTTTGATCTTGGATGAGCCGACTAATGGGCTTGACCCTATGGGCATAGCAGAGATACGAGAAATTGTGAAACGGATTGCTGCCGATGGAAAGACGATTATTCTGGCAAGCCATTTATTGGATGAAGTGCAAAAGGTTTGTACGCACTTTGCTGTGCTACGGAAAGGTAAACTTATGCACAGCGGCCCTGTAGACGAGGTGGGAAAGGGAGAGGAGACCGTGGAAGTAATGGCGTATCATGATGATCTTTCAGTGTTGTTGCAGGAGTTTGTTGGCAGCGGAGCGATCAAGAAAGAGAACGGAGTTTTTCAGGTAATGATGAAGGACGGATACCACAGCCAAGATTTGAATAAATTCTTGTTTGAGAAAGGAATCGTAACGTCTCATTTGATTACAAAAAAGAAATCCTTGGAAAAACAGTTTTTAGAAATCTTGTCGGAGGCACAATAAATCAAAATTCGTACTTCGTAATTTGTACTTCGTACTTCATACTTCCCTTACTATGCTTCACTTGTTAAAGATCGACCTAAAGAAAATGACCAGCTACCGGACATTCTGGGTGATTTGCGGTTTGTACTTTGTGACGCTTGCTTTTACCACCGCCAGCGGTATGGAGATTTTGAAATGGATTGCCAGCAAGTTCGAAGATTTTGGTTCTTCGGTCAACATCAATCGAATTCCTCTTTATCACTTTCCGGATATCTGGCAAAACTTGATTTGGGTGAGTGGGCTGTTTAAGTTGGTGCTCTCGGTTATGGTGGTCATCTCCATTACAAACGAATACCAATATCGCACCCTTCGCCAAAACATTATAGACGGTATGAGCCGCTGGGAATTTGTACTTTCAAAAGTATTGACCAACCTATTGCTAAGCGTGATGAGTGTGGTTATGTTGATGTTGATCACTATGGTGACGGGCTTGATTTACACTCCCGAACTGGTGTGGGCTGATATTGTTGTGGGCACAGAGTTTCTGTTAGCGTATTTTTTGGAAGTGTTTGCTTTTTTATCATATGCGTTGATGTTGGGTGTATTTGTACAGCGCTCAGGACTTACCATTGTTTTGCTCATGTTATCTCACATGATTGAAGCCATCATCAAATTGAATTTGTTTCGCGAAAGTCTAAAGCCGAGTATTGGTTGGCTTGAACAGTTTTTTCCGCTTCAAGCGATTACAAACTTAGTGCCGTTGCCGTTTGCACGTTATGCCTTTCAAGAGATACAAGACTATGTGAGTTTTACAGCGGTCGCTATTGCCATCGTGTGGGCATTTTTGTTTAACTATTTCAGCTATTTGAAGTTAAAGAAGGCAGATATCTAGCTACCTCAAAAATGTCAAAATAGCCAAGACAGCTTTATCCCATATCCTTGGTTATATCCTTTTGCAGAAAGGCCATCGTAGACATTCTTTGTTCCTTGAGAGTACACGAAGTGAATGCGGAATATTCCATGCCCTGTATTGATATCAGGACCAAAACTGAACTGATATAAGAGATCATTTTTTTGATACACGTCACTCTGATCCGTCCGTAGATAATTGCCATCACTTACGCTGTGAACAATGTTGTTACTTTTTATATTGACCAAAGGAACCAAGCTTGCGGTTCCGCTCAGTCGCATCCCTTTCACTATTTCGTTTGAGCGAAGAAGTATGCTTATGGGAAATTCTACGTGGTTGAAACGGATGCGTTCGATGTAGGTTGAATCGGGATCGCCTAGTGTCTTTACCTTGTCAGGATTGGTAATGCCAGCACCTCGCTGTTGAAAGCCTACACCCAACCCAAACCCAATATTTTTTATCGAAAAATATTCCACATGGACTTGAATTCCCAGGGAGGGTTTGGTAAAATATTTTTCAGGCGGGTTGTCGCCAGTAAAAGTAGTGAGGTACATAGGCAGGCTTAATCCCCAGTGAATTTTTTTTGCAAATGCTTGCGGAATTAATTCATCGGGCTCTTTTTCGCTATTGTAATTGACTTTCTCCTGACTCATCGCACGCAAGCATAGACAAACCAGCGCGATCGGCAGTAAAAAATTTGATAGATTCTTCATATTAACTTTTTTTGGAAGGAGACCGATGGAATGATTTAATATGCCAGACTTTATAAATTGCGGGCAAAATCAAAAGTGTAAGTATAGTAGCGGAGATTAGACCAGAGATCACCACCACTGCCAATGGCTTTTGGGTTTCAGAACCGATGCCGCTTGATAGTGCAGCTGGTAAAAGACCAAGACCAGCCATCATAGCCGTCATTACTACAGGACGGACACGACTCATTGCACCTTCTAAAATGGCATCCTCGGTGCTCATTCCTAAATCGTGATTTTTATTGAAGACAGATACCAGTATCACGCCATTCTGTACGCACACTCCGAATAGTGCAATGAAGCCTACACCTGCAGAGATACTGAAATTGATTCCCGTTACGTACAGACCAAGAATGCCACCAATCAATGCGAAGGGTACATTTAAAAGTACCATGCCTGCATACTTGGGAGAATTGAACATGAAAAATAGCCACATAAAAATTAATCCAATCGAAATAGGTACGACCAATTTCAACCGTGCTGTAGCGCGGACTTGGTTTTCAAATTCTCCGTTCCACGTAAGTGAGTAGCCCTTGGTAAGATGGATGCCCGACTGAACTTTGCGTTGTGCCTCGGCAATGGTACTTCCTAAGTCACGATCGCGCACTGAAAATTTAATAGGAATAAACCGCAGGTTTCCTTCTCGATACACGAATGCAGGACCTGTTTGCAATTTGATGGCGGCTATTTCTCGCAACGGAATTTTAGATCCATTGGTGCAGGTGATAAGTAGTTTGCCAATTTCTTTTTCGCTCTGCCGAAATTCTGGAGAGTAGCGGACACGAATATCAAATCTTCTTTCTCCTTCGTAATAAGTGGATGCTCTTTTACCACCCACTGCCATTTCGACAATATCGTTCGCTTCTGAAACGTTTGCACCATAGCGAGCCATCTTGTATCGATCTAACTCCACGCGCAGCTCTGGTTGCCCTAAACTTTTGAAAATACCCAAGTCTTGTACACCCACAACTGTGCCCATTATACTTTTTACACTGTCAGCAAGTTTTTCAAGTTTACTTAGGTCGTCACCAAATATCTTGATGGCCATTTCACCTTTTACTCCCGAGACTGCTTCTTCAACATTGTCGGAGATCGGTTGCGAAAAGCCGAATACTACTCCCGGAAACTGGTCACTCAATTTTGTCTGCATGTCTTTGATTAGATCTTCTTTTGAGATTTCGCGTGTCCAGTCATCTTTTGAAAATAGATCGACAAAAAATTCTACATTAAAAAAGCCAGTCGGATCCGTTCCGTCATTAGGTCGACCATTTTGAGAAATGACTCCTCTCACTTCTGGATATTCTGTGAAGATGTGACGCATGGCTTCAGATTGCACATTGGCATTGGAGAAAGCAATACTCTGCGGCATGCTTGCCCTCACGTAAATTGAGCCCTCATTTAACTTTGGTAGAAACTCGGAGCCAAGCTGTTTTGCTACCAGCAGGCTTATCGCTAACAGCAGCGCAGAAATAAGAATGCTTCTAACCGGATGGCCAATACTCCAAACAAGTGCAGGCTTGTAAATTTTAGAAAGACCTTTTACCAATGGATTTTCTCTTTCTCGCACATTCTTGTTCAATAAGAGTTTGCACAGGAGAGGTACCAACGTGAGTGTGAACAATAGCGCCCCTGCCAACGCAAACCCCATGGTGTAAGCAAGTGGAGAGAACATTTTGCCTTCTACTTTCTGAAAAGCAAAAATAGGAATGAGTGCAGTGATGATGATCAGCTTGGAGAAGAAGATCGGTTTGCCCATTTCAATAGCAATCTTTTTTACAAAGCCCATTTTGGACATGAGATTGAAACGCACCGTACCCAGTTCGTGCTGCTTGTGGGCGAGGTAGACGAACACTCCTTCCACCATCACCACAGCTCCATCGATAATAATTCCGAAGTCAATGGCACCGATCGAAAGCAAGTTGGCCGACATCCCACGAATTCGCATACAAATGAAAGCAAAGAGTAGCGCCAGTGGAATGATGATAGCTACCATCAATGTAGCACGCCAATCCAGAAGGAAAATTGAAAGAATAAATGTCACCAGAAGCATGCCCACTATCAAGTTCTCCGTCACGGTATGTGTGGTGAGATTTACAAGTGTGGTTCGGTCGTAGAATACTTTGATCTTTACCCCCTCGGGCAACACACGATTGTTAAGATCATCGATGGTGTTGTTAAGATCTTTTAAAACAGCACTGGGGTTTTCTCCTTTTCGCAAGAGAACAATGCCTTCTACCACATCGGGTTCATTGCCACGCCCTACTTTGCCAAGTCGTGGCTTGAAGGATTCATGCACTAGTGCAACATCCTTAACGAAAATGGGTGAGCCATTGATGTTTTTTATGATGATGTTTTCTATGTCATCCAAGCTGTTGACCAAACCCAATCCCCTTACCAAGAACGATTGGTTCCCAAGTTCTACGACATCACCACCTACATTGCTGTTATTTTCTGCTACTGCTTGAAAAACGTCTTGCGGGCTGAAATTGAAGGCACGTAATTTATTTGGATCTATTGTGACTTCGTAAATTTTTGCCTCGCCTCCAAAGCTCACTACATCGGCAACACCTTGCACGGCTTTCAGTCGCTTGTCAATTACCCAATCCTGAATTTCTTTTAGCTCGCGAACTGTTTTGCCTTGACCTTCTAATGTGTACCGATAGATTTCTCCGGTGGGGCCAGAGGGTGGCTGTATTTCTGGGTCTGCTCCATCCGGCAAATTCACGTTTACCAATTGATTAGAAACCATTTGTCGCGCGTGGAAATCATCTACTTCGTCTTCGAAAAATAACGTAACTACCGAAAGACCGAAAAGAGAAATAGAGCGAAGGCTTGTTTTTCTGGGCACTACATTCATTTCTGTTTCTAGTGGAATCGTTACAAATTTTTCTAACTCTTCTGCGCTACGGCCTGGCCATTGAGTGATGATGACAATGCGTGTATTGATTACATCGGGGAATGCCTCTATGGGGGTATTTAAAAAGCTCTGAGTGCCCCACGCAATAATAACGAGTGTACCCAGAAAAACCATCAATCGATTTTTGAGCGAAAAAGAAATAATGCCTTTTATAAAGCTGTTCATGCGATCCTAAATAATTAAAGTTGATTGAACGCGGTTAATACAAATAGTGATCCTTCACTAACGACCCGATCACCGACCTTCAATCCCTCTTTCACTTCGGTAAATCGATGAAAAATGCGGCCCGGCTTGATTTGAACTTTTCTAAATTCACGCTGGCTCGACTTTACCATAACATAGTATTGATTATTCTCCAACACTACGGCTGCGTTATCGACCACCGTGATCTTTTCGCTGCTATGTGGAGTGATCAAAACAGTGGCAAACATTTCAGGCTTAAGAAGACCTTTTGCGTTGCTCAGTTCAGTACGAACACGCACCACACGAGAATCGGGATCGAGCATGGTGTTAATTTTATCTATTTTTCCGGTAAATGTTTCGTCCGGAAACGCGATGGTCTTTACCTCTACGGCATCGCCTGCATGCACTTTGGCAATATCACTTTCATGTACGTTTGCCCAAATCCAAACTGATTTTAAGTCGGAGATAGTAAAAATATTGGTACCATTGTCGGTTCTAATTTGTGTCCCCGCGTTAATGTTTCGTTCCACGATAAAGCCTGCCCGCGGGGCATTTACCCGAAAGATGGCATCTTGCTGTGCAGAGCCTCCGTAGAGGTCGAGTATTTGTTTGCGTTCGTCATAATCCGATTTTGCGTTATTGAACGTGTTTTTTGCTTGAGCTAAATCCTTTTCAGACATCATGCCCGATTTAAAAAGGTCTTGCACGCGTGACATGTTTTTTTCCTCCACCTCTAGGTTTGATTTCGAAATACTATAATCCCGTTGATAGAGACTGATATCGGTGCTGAGTAAAGTGGCTAGCAACTTTCCTTTTTCCACATAGTCGCCTAAGGAGACGTTTACACTTTCCACTGAACCGCTCACGATGGGGTAAATCCTCACCACATTGTCTTCTGCAAAGCTCACCTCACCAACTGCAGTAAATTGCTCGGTTGCTGGTATGAGTTTCACGGTATCGATTTTAATAAATTTCATTTGCTCTTCTAGCAAAATAAGTATGTCTGTTTTTACGACAGTTTTCGGTACTTCTTTCGAGTGCTTTTTACTGCAACTCGTTAGTGATACAATACAGAGTACGTAATAAATTAAAGCCTTTTTCATTTGTTAATTTTCAATAAGTTGTAAGCCAATACTAAAATTCAAATCGTTGATACTGTCCAAGTAAAGTTGTTTCAGGTCAATCCATTGCAAATTGGTTGTAATGAAGATTCGCTGCTGATCTATGAATTCCAGTAAACTAATATTTCTTCGTTGAAAATTTTGATTCACATTTTGATTCAGTGTTTTCAAACGTGCGATAAAGTCATTTGAGTACAGCGAAAGGCCCTCATTTGTTTTTTTAAACCGGTTGTATGCTGCCACTACTTCGTTAATCACTTTTGTTTTTTGGAGTTCCAGTTCGTAGAAGGATTGTTTCAGATTTAGCTTTGCTTCTTGGATACGACCTTGGTTACGATCGAATAATGGTAGCGGCATTTCTACATTAAATCCAGAATAGGAGCGGGTATAATTACTTCCTTTGTCGGTAGGCTGATAGCCAAATTTTATATCGGGCACACTCAATGATTTCTGCAGTTTTACATTCCGCGCCTGATATTCTCGGTTCAGAGCCATCGCTTTTAAGTCGGGCCGTTCTCTAATTGCTTGGTTTACGAGACTATCGCGGTTAAGATCAGGTAACGAAAGGGGTAGACCTAAGTTAACATTTAGTACGCTATCGGTTGGGTATTGCAACAATACCCGGAGTTGCGCCAATGCATTTTCCTGTTGATTTGCATTTTCAACGGCCTGTGTTTTTACTGCCTTGTACTCCGACTCTAACCGAATCGCTTCGGCAACAGAGATTGCGCCCACACGAAGTTGCTCGTTCGTGGCCACCATCAACCGATCATAGCTTTGTAAAACTGATTGATAAAGTTTTTCTTTTGCTTGAAGTGCCGCGAGGTTATTATAAGAACTACCTAGGTCATAGAATAGACTTCGCATGACATCTTGAAACTGCATCTTGCTGATCGCAACATTTATTTTTGCCAGCTTTACGGTATTAGTATGTTTACCTGCTATCGAGAATATCTGTTCTACTTGTGCCAAAAATTGATTTTGATAATTGAAATACTGATTTTTTTCTACGTTGTACAGTTCTTGGTTCCAGATGAAATAAGGGTTGTTCCATAGCTTGGATTGAATCAAACGCGCTTCTGAAATATCAATATCGTAGAAGGCGGCCAACAGACTTAAATTCTTTTTGATCAACCGCGCCTTGGCTTGTTGGAAATTCAACAAGCTGTCGTTGGATTGACTATTTCCGTGGTGAGATGCTAAAAGGAATAAAGCGATAAAAACTATTTTTTGCATAAACTAAAATGATTGAAAGCAACAAGAAGGCACTGATTGATTTCAGTACGGCAGTAGAAAATGGAACTGGCTAAATTCGCAAGTATTGAAAAAGTAGAAATACTTTTTCGACTACAATTATTTTGGGAAGGATTTCCGAGTGGGATGTTTTTACGCAAAAAGGTGAAGCGCAAATGAGGGAAATAAAGATTCCTTTTACTTTTTCATCTGAGCCATCTTCATCCTCTAAATTGTTCTCAATGGTGGAGTAACAGCAAGTGATAGACTGTTTTGTCTTTTGTTTTAGAGAAATGTCATTCAAATCAACAGTGTCCCAAGATAAGGAAGCCAGAACTAATCCTAAAAGGATCAGAAAGGAAAAAATGATTCTGACAGGCTTGCTTTTCATGATCTTGCTTTACAAATGTATGAAAAATATATCAATATCAAGTGAGTGGTGTGAAACACATGTATAAATGTTACTTACCCCTCCCGGTTTGTACTGGCTTTGACTCTCGCGTTAATGATTTTCCTTTGGCACGTTGAGATTCTAAATAAAGATCCAAAGTAAGCAACCATTTCAGCAATGATTGCAATACTTTTCGGAAGCCGCCTTTTCGAAACACTCTCTGCCCTCTTGGTAGGAGAACCACACGAGACCGAGCGTACCAATTGCGTCTGCATATTGAAAGCCGGTGAGTTCATAGATGCCCGAGGAAATCAATAATACGCCCGACATATAGATGCAAACTTTCGTGCAACTCGCATCGGCTAAGATGGCTTCTGAATTTAGTTTCTTCCCTACGTCTAATTTCCCTTTCAGCAGCGCAAGCATCACTAGAATGGAAATGACCGAAATCACAACTCCCCAAAAAGTATTCACTGGCTTTTGTTGATTGTAAAGATTGATCGAAACAGAGATTAATAACGCAGCTACCAAAAAATAGAAACACCAGCCGGTAATTTTTAGTGAAGTCTTTTCAAAATCGCTTCGGTGACTGTGTGGATTTTGTTGAATCCGTAACACCATGTAAAGAATACCGATCCCCGAAATCATTTCGATAAAACTGTCCACCCCA
>JBBSCN010000022.1:0-26630 GCA_038250265.1 Cytophagales bacterium
ATTTTGTAAGTCTGCGAAGTTGTAATAACGAATAGTATACTCCCCAAATAAGTTGATCGTGGCAATGAATATACCTCGGGAATATTCTGTATTACGGCCATAAACCCCCGCAACTACTTGCTCATTGTTTGGCATTTTTATGGATCTTCCGAAAATTAGGTTTCTTTTTTCGCGTGACTCTAATACGGTGGTTTTGATGAGTTCTCCTTCTGAATTGTAATTACGGATCCAAAGGCTTTTTAATTTTTCATAGTTGCGGGCACTTACAATGACATTAATTGAGCCGTCTTCTGTCACCTTCAGCTGAGTAAGTTCGCCCGGCTCATTAAAGAAGCCGGGTAAAATTTTTGCTTTTTCAAGACCGATGGAATAGTGAAGCGCCAAGGGTCGATAATTATAATATCCTCCAATTACAACGGCTCCGTTGGTAGCAACAAAATCAGTTGGGGCAAATGGAATGGCGTTTTTTATAAGGTGGGTGTCATACGCGCCAGTAGTCATGTTCAGATCGATTAATACAAAGCCCAAAAATTTTGGATTCTGTAAAATCAAATAAAATGAGTTCTTTCGAGTGCAAGTAATTGCGATGTTGAGGCCACGGTCAACCGCGATATAGCCTCGCCAGATTTCTCGCAAGGCGGTGTCCAAACGAATCAATTCAAGTTGGTCTGTCTCTTTGTCAAAGATTTTTCGATAAACAATCAGCCCAATGCTGTCTGCTGACGCTATTTCAAATGATTGATCCTCGTCCAATGGCAAGGGTATCTCCCAGCGGGCAATTTGCTCAATTTGGCCAGAGGCTTTGAAGCACAAAAACAAAAAAAAGATAATGAGCGCCTTAGTCAATCTTTACTTTGTTTATGAAAAATATATCCCGATTGCCCTTCTCCATGTTCTTTACAGTTTGATAGCCAAATAAAAAAAGAGAATTCTTATACCAATAGCGGCTTACAATTATTTCGTCATTATCAGAACGCAACGTTTCGATGGGTGAGTTCAATTGGATGAGTACTTTTTCGCTGGACAATACAAAACCATCTCGTTGGCTGGTCTGCGTAACTATTTCTTTCTCCTTGCCAAATACAAGGGTAAAGCGGGTGGGGGTGTGCACAAAATCCGCGAGCTGTTCTGCGGAGTTTAACTTTAGATCCTGCAGTTTTAATCCGTGGTCGGCTGTTAAGGTTCCTTTTGAATCAAACACCGCAATACTTGCATGGAGCATCTTTGCCTCTTGGGATGAGTTATTGGTAGAGTTGTAAGGAAACCCATAATTGTAGGGTGTGTTATAAATCCGATAAGGGTTGTATCCATACGGATTATTGCCAAATGGCAAATAGGGGTTATTATTGTAAGGACTGCCAGACCATCGGTTGCCGTTGAGATTTGCTGTAGTGTGATACACTTCAGAGTAAAACATAAAACCTTCTTTCGACTCTTCCAGACGAGCCGGTAGCACATAGGCTTTAAACTCTGGGATCTTTCCCATCTTCCTTCTCTCATCAGACTTTGCCTTTGTTTTGGCCGCGCGCTTCGGGCTTAGATAATCCAGAAAGTGATTCAATTGAGCGAAATCATAAAAATTGATTTTCTGATCGGTATATGGATCTACCAACACCGTAAATAACCCCGATGATTGTTTCATCACGCCCTCTCCCCAAGTACCCATAATAATCAACTCATCCCGAACCAGAGAGCTTGTAGAGGCGGATAGAATCGTTTTGTCGGGATCAATTTCGATCGTGTCGTCCAGCAGCATCGTGCCCGACACATCAAACGTTTTGATCACCAATCTTTTTTTTATTTTTGATTTTCGTTCTGCTATCAGCACATTGAAAGTTTCATTCACATTCACACGCACATCTAAAAGTTCAGACTCGGAAATCAGCAAGCCTGGAATTATCTTGGCGTGATCGTTGGATAAATTATACAGCAGAACAGTTGGTTGATTGGAAACATAGCCAGCTAGAATTACCTGATTGGCCACCACGTTAAAATGAGTGAGCCGAATGGTTAGTTCAGGTTCATAATTATGTTCTTCGCTTTGGCCCGTGAGGCAATCAATTTTGATGATTTTGAATTTACCTTGATCGGTTTCGCCCATCCGAAAAAGAAAATAGACAGCTCGGTCGCGATAGTCATGTCCAATTAAAGTATATCGGTTCTCGACATTGATTTCTTTTGTAATGGATTCGTTTAAAGAAGAGTCGAGCAAAATCACCTCCCATGAATTCTCACCACGCGCAAACTTTTGCTTGTCGCGAATAAGCGCGATGCCTTGCTCGCCCATGGAGATGACGGTAAAGTCTCGATAGCTACTTTTTTGTTCTTTTTCATAACGAGCAGGTTGGCTCACCTGCGCTTGAAGTGATAGGGACAGAAAAAAAATCCAACCAACCGACCAGTAGTTGATGGACGACCGTGCTTGGCTGCAAATTTTTATGGGATCATTAAGAAGCGCCACAGGGATTACTTTTCTGACAAGGCAAGAATCAAATCAAATTCTTCGAGCTTCACGGGCTGCACAGATAGCCGCGAATTATTGACCAGTACCATCGATACTAGCCTTTTGTCGGCCTTGATGGTTGCCAGTTCTACCGGAGTTTTCAATTTTGTTTTCGGCTTCAATTCTACGGCCACCCAGTTCGGGTCGTTTGGATCGGCAAACGCCTCTTTGATGACTTCCGCAATTCCGACTATTGCTTTCCCTTCGTTGCTGTAATAGAAAAACGCCAAATCGCCTTTTTTCATGGCTTTCAGGTTATTACGCGCTTGAAAATTACGCACCCCATCCCATGTTGTTTTTTTATCTTTTACCAAATCGTCCCATGAATAGACATCCGGTTCCGATTTCACTAGCCAATAATTCATACCAGTCGCTTTTTCTTTCTAAAGTAACAAATTGATTTGGTATTTTCCATCATTAAAATCCCTGTTACCTTTACCGTATATGAAGATTTTGATCATTCGCTTTTCTTCCATCGGTGATATTGTCTTGACCACTCCGGTGATCAGGGTGTTAAAGACTCAATTGGAAGATTCCCAAATCCACTATGCCACTAAACGACAGTACGAAAATATCTTATTGTCAAATCCTTATATCGACAAACTTTTTTGCTTAGATGGGGATTTGAATGAATTGATCACCCAACTTAAATTGGAAAAGTACGATTGCATCATTGACCTTCACAACAACCTTCGCACCCGAATAATAAAATGGAAGCTGGGTGTAAAATCGTTTAGCTTTCGCAAACTCAATATAGAAAAGTGGCTGCTTGTTAATTTACAGATCAACAAGCTCCCATCGTTGCATATCGTAGACCGTTATTTGGAAACGGTTCAATCCTTACAAGTTAAAAACGATGCCTTGGGGCTGGATTATTTTATTCCAGAAAAAGATGAAGTGCCGAAGGATTGGCTACCCGAGAGTCACCAGGCAAGCTATGTTGCCTACGCCATTGGCGCACAACATGAGACTAAAAAGTTGCCGCTTAAGCGCATGATAGAACTTTGCGATAAGATTAATCGACCAATAATTCTGTTAGGTGGGAAAGAAGATTTTGAAAATGCAGAAACGATTCGAAGATTTTTTGAACGGCCCGTTCAATCGAATGGATTTGAAGAGGGATTGAACGAACTAGGGAAGAAAACAATTATCTACAATGCCTGTGGACTCTTTAATCTAAATCAGTCTGCTAGTCTAGTGAAGCAGGCGCGTTACGTATTTGCACACGATACGGGTTTGATGCACATTGCGGCCGCCCTAAAGAAAGAAGTGTTTAGTATTTGGGGCAGCACCATCCCGTCATTCGGCATGTATCCCTATCGCACCAAGTTTACGATTTTAGAGAATAGCAAATTATCATGTAGACCTTGTTCAAAAATTGGTTTCAATAAATGCCCAAAAGGACACTTCAAATGCATGAACGAAATGGTGTTTGATTTTTATTTGCCCTAGTGCCTTGCGTTTTTGTTGAAAGTCAGTTGATTCTTGCTTATCTTTCTTCATGCTCCGTTGGATTCCCTATGCCATGGTTCGGGTGGCTGTATTTTTTACGGCTGGTATTTTATTGGCTATTTACTTTCCAGAAATCATTTCGCTGCACTACGCTGTTAGTTTTTCGATTACATTTTTGGTTGTCTATTTGATAGTACGGTTTGGTTACACTGGTTCCTCCATCGGCTTTTTGGCTGGGGTGATTGGTTTGCTTTGCTTGTTTTTTCTTGGGTACAGCCATTTGATATTAAAATCGGGTAAGAGAAATGATCAGACGCTCGCCCAATTAAATGACACGATTCAATTTTACACTGCAATAGTCCGCAGTTCACCTGAATCAAAAACCAAAAGTTGGAAGGTTGAAGTAGAAGTGGAATCAGTTAAGGCTTCACGCTGGCAACCCACAACGGGAAGGGTATTATTGTATGTTTCAAAAAAAGTTGGCACAATCGATTGGCGCTATGGTGATCGTTTGATGATCAAAGGGAGCCCGATATTATTAAAATCGCCTGCGAATCCCGGTGAGTTTGACTTCAAACGATTTTTGAGTTTTAAAAATATTTACCACCAACAATTTGTCTTGCCTGATCAAATAAAACTGCTTTCACGAGCTGATTACAAAGGGTTTGTTTATTATTCACATCTGGCGAGGAAGTGGGCGCTGGCGAAAACGAATCAGTACATACTTGGAGATCAACAACGGGCAATTGCCGCTGCTTTGGTGTTGGGCGTAACGGAAGGTATTAATACCGATTTACAAAATGCCTATTCGGCCAGTGGTGCAATGCATGTGTTGGCGGTTTCAGGTTTACATGTGGGCATTATCTACGCCATCTTGTTACTGTTGCTAAAACCATTGAATCGATATGCATGGAGCCGATGGGTGGTTGCAATTATTAGCCTGATTTGTTTATGGGTTTTTGCCTTTGTTACCGGATTGTCTCCCTCCGTAATGCGGGCGGTAGTGATGTTTTCATTTGTTGCCATCGCCAGACCTTTTGGACAAAGAACAAATATCTACAACACGCTGGCCGCTTCTGCATTTGTTTTGCTTTTATATAACCCCTATTTAGTTATGTCGGTGGGGTTTCAACTTTCTTATTTGGCCGTGTTGGGAATCGTCTATTTGCAGCGCCCCATTTACAATCTGTGGGAAGTCGAAAATTGGTTGGGCGATTGGGTCTGGCAAATTACCTGTGTTTCAATTGCTGCGCAGATTGCCACATTCTCATTGGGCTTGTTATATTTTCATCAATTTCCAGTCTATTTTTTAATTTCCAATTTATTTGTCATCCCACTTTCTACTGCCGTGCTAGTAGGCGGGATTTTATTATTGGCCGTTAGTTTTTTCTCTCCTTTGGCGGGCGTGATCGGTAAGCTTTTGACAGGTTTGATCTATGGCCTCAACTGGACGGTCATCCGCACAGAAGAACTTCCATTCAGTTTAATTAGTAATGTTCATATCACCACACTGCAATGTTGGCTTCTCATGGCCGTACTTGGTTCAATTATGTTTCTCGTTGAATTTCGTTCCATCCGGTGGCTCTATGTAGCGTCACTTCTTACCGTTCTGTTCACCTATTTTCAATGGCGGCATTTTGGTAGTAGTGTGAACAAAAAACAGTTTGTTGTATATAGCATTTCTGGGCATCCTGCGATGGAGTTCAGCGCGAATGGTCAATCATACTTTATCGCAGATTCGGCTTTGATGGGTGATGAAGAAAGAATTCGATTTCACATTCGTCCCAATCGGCAGTTGCGTGGCGTGGAATCGGTCATCGCGAAAGAAGGAATTCCTTTTATCAATAGGCGGCACGGGTTTGATTTATTGGAATGGGAGGGGCGGTTGATCGGAATCAACAAGAGTCGAAAATCAACCCTGCCCACCAATCTGAACGTGGATTATTTAGTGGTTAGCCACAATTCTTTTTCAATAGATAAAGAATTGGACGAAAAACGAATTGGGACCCTCATTGCTGACGGTAGTAATTCGCGCGGCTATCTCAAGAAGTTAGCTAAGTTTGCAGAAGAAAGAAAAATCCCGTTTCATTCTGTTTTGGATAAAGGAGCATTTGTATTAACTGATTAATTTATGGGTTTGATTCTCTATTCAAGTAAAGACCGTGTGGCTTACATCACGCTTAATCGCCCTAAAAAGCGAAATGCGCTCAGCGCGGAATTAGTTACCGAATTGAAGGTCGCATTCGCGAAAGCGGAATTGGATGAAACAGTAAAAGTGATCGTGTTAAATGCAACTGGTGAGTCTTTTTGTGCGGGGGCAGATTTAGCTTATTTGCAACAACTGCAAAATTTTTCGTTTAACGAAAATGTGGCAGATTCTAATCACTTGAAAGAACTTTTTCTTCAGATTTATCAATTGAAAAAAGTAGTCATTGCACAAGTTCAGGGTCATGCGCTCGCTGGCGGATGCGGGTTGGCCACCATTTGCGATTTCGTTTTTGCTGTTCCAGAGGCAAAGTTTGGATACACCGAAGTCAAGATTGGTTTTATACCTGCCTTGGTTTCGGTTTTCTTGATTCGAAAAATTGGCGAACAGAAAGCCAAGCAATTGCTCCTGAGCGGAGAATTGGTTCAGGGCGAAGAGGCACTTCGCCTAGGATTGGTAAACCAAGTGGTTGCAAAAGATAGATTGGAATATTCGGTGCTTGAATTTTCGCAACGACTGATTAAAAACAATTCTGGCCAGTCGATGATGCTTACAAAGCGACTGATCGCAGACGTTCAATCTATGCCACTTTCAGATGCCCTAAACTATGCCGCTGAAATGAATGCTCGTGCCCGTGCCACCGATGATTGCAAAAAGGGAATTGCTGCTTTTTTGGAGAAAAAAGATTTGAGTTGGTAAAAAAATCATAATTTTATAAAATGAATCTCTACAATGGCGGAATTACAATAGATCCGGAAATTCGCAGCGGTAAGCCGTGTATACGCTCTATGCGAATTACGGTCTATGATGTATTAAGTTATCTTGCTTCTGGAATGAGAGAGGAAGAAATCCTTTCTGATTTTCCGGAACTAACTAAGGAGGATATCAAAAACTGCCCGATTTACGCGGCTGACTCGGAAAAGCATACACGTTTACTCCAGTCAGCTTGATGCTTCTTATTGATAACAATTTATCATTTAAGCTGGTCGGTCTTTTAGCGCTTGCTTTTCCTAACAGTAATCACGTTAGGTTTTGTACAGGTGTTTCAGTCAGTGATTTGCTCGTATAAGATTATGCAAAAAAAAGATTTTACGATACTAACTAAGGATAGTGACTTTGACGAAAGGAGTCAGTTACTAGGATGTCCCCCTAAAGTCATTCGTTTGATTTGTGGCAATCAAAGCACTATCGAAATTCTGAATCAGATGATTTTTAGAAAAGCAGATATTTTTCTTTTTTGTGAAAGTGATATGGAAAATTGTTGCTGAAGATTGCGTTTTGAAGTCGCTCGGCCGAAATTTTAAGATAATTGTAGCGTAAAAAGTACGCGGAAATTACGGCTCATTTTTTGTGATGCTTATTCGTTACCATTCAACACTAAAATTTTATCGATATGAAAAATTACAGGTTTTTCGTCATTTGTTTACTGGCCTCCGTTCAATCATTGATGGCCCAAAACTACACGGGAGATTCGTGGGCACAAGCAAAAGCAAAAGGGGAGGGCTCGATCTCGATAGCCTATGTTCAAACATTTGGTTTCGTTTACAAGGAAGGAGATGAACTGACGGGTGTTTGTGTAGACATTATGGATGATTTTGTCAAGTATGTAAATGAAAAGAAGGGAGTTAAGTTATCTTCGAAATTTGTTGGCGATGGCACCGCGTTTAAAGGCATGTATGACAAAGTAAAAGCCTCCAGCGGAGGAGTTTTTGGATTGGGAAACATTACTATTACAGCCGAGCGCAAGAGGGAGGTAAAATTTAGTCCACCATTCATTACTAATCTGGCTTTCTTGATCTCGCAAAATAATGTGGGCAATCTTACCAAAATGGAAGACCTGCCTGCCACTTTTGGCAAGCTTACTGCTTTTACGGCCAAGGGCACGTTAAATGAGAAACGAATCTTGGAGATGAAGAAGAAATATTTTCCTGAAATGAAGATCGTTTTGACAGCTACCAGCCAAGAGACGTTTGAAAAGATCGCTTCCGATGCTAATGGCTTTGCCTACTTGGACCTTGCATTTTACCTAGAAGCCGTCCAACAAAGGAAACCAATAAAAAGACATCCAGTCGGAGATGTTGCTGCAGAACAGTTCGGTTTTGCGATGCCCATGAACAGTGATTGGTATCCGGTATTGGACGAATTTTTTAAAGCAAACGGTGGCTATGTAAATTCACCTCAGTACAAAGGTATTCTCAAAAAACATCTGGGAGAGATAGGCGTAAAGCTATTGCAATCGGTTAGGAAGTAGATTGAGCCTGCACTGAATGGTGCAGTTCGTACTTTGTATTTCTTACTTCGTAAATTACTTTTACTCAGTGCTAGCCGAAGAAATTCTAAGAAAGTATTGGGGACACATATCTTTTCGTTCTCCGCAGGCTGAAATTATTCAAGCAGTGGTAGATCAAAAAGACGTGGTTGCGATACTGCCAACGGGAGGTGGTAAATCAGTCTGTTTTCAGATTCCTGCTTTGTTGCAAGAGGGCATTTGCTTGGTGATCACCCCGTTGATTGCCCTAATGCAGGACCAAGTTCAACAGTTAAAGCAAAAAGGCATCCCAGCCATCGCTATTCATTCGGGTTTGGCCTTTCGTGAAATTGATATACTGTTAGATAACTGCGTTTACGGGCAACAGAAATTTTTGTACGTATCGCCCGAGCGAATCCAAACAGAACTTTTTTTGGAACGAGTAAAGAAAATGAAAGTGAACTTGATTGCGGTAGATGAGGCGCATTGCATTTCACAATGGGGTTATGACTTTCGGCCACCTTATTTGCAGATAGCGGCTTTGCGGGACATAATTCCCGTGGCACCGATTATCGCATTAAGTGCATCTGCTACGAAGCCTGTTAAAGAGGATATCATCGATAAACTTCAGTTGAAAAACCCCGCTGTTTTTCAAATCAGCTTTGCGCGAAGTAATCTTTCCCTCGTGGTTAGGAAAACCGAAGTGAAAGAGAAGAAAATGATAGAGATTTTAACCAAAGTACCGGGTTCTGCCATTGTTTATGTGCGGTCCCGAAAAGCAACACAATTTCTTTCACAACTTTTGGTTAAGAACAAGATCACCGCTACATTTTACCACGCAGGTCTTCCACATCAGGAACGGTTGTCGCGACAAATAGAATGGTTAACGGATCAATGCCGCGTAATGGTAGCTACAAACGCGTTTGGTATGGGAATTAATAAACCCAATGTACGATCGGTCATCCACATGGATTTGCCGGAGGACATTGAATCGTATTACCAAGAAGCAGGCCGGGCCGGCAGGGATGGAAAAAAGTCCTTTGGTATTCTTATTTTTCATGAGGTGGATGCACAATCCCTCCGCCACAAAGTGGAGCAGGCACAACCCAGTTTGGAATACATTAGAAAAATATACCAAGCATTGGCCAATCATTTTCAATTGGCCGTTGGCAGTAGCCAGGGCGAGAGTTTTGATTTTGAGTTGGAACTTTTTAGCAAAAAGTTTTCCCTAAAGCCATCTGCCGTTTATCCTGCATTGAAGAAACTGGAAGAGGTGGGTCTGATTTTATTGAACGAGAGTTTTTACCGCCCTTCGCGTGTTCATTTTTCAATTGACAAAAAAAAGATATATGAGTTCCAAGTGGCGCACGAAAGGTTTGATCCACTCATAAAAATGATGCTGCGATTATATGGGGGCGAATTATACTCCGATTTTGTAGCGGTCTCGGAAACGCAATTGGCCAACGCCTTAAAAAAGTCATTGCCTGAATTGACATTGGAATTAAAGCAGCTACATGAGCTTCAGCTACTGAGCTATGAACCAACAATAGACAACGCACGAATAACTTTTGTTTTGCCGCGACAGGATGCCGACCGCCTTCCAATCGATCGAGTGGCCATGGAGGCGAGGCGAAAGCTTCATGTCGAGAAAACTGAAGCGATTATTCGCTATGCGGAACAAATATATCAATGTAGAATGTGCATGATACAAGAATACTTTGGCGAGGAAAGTTTTAGCGAGTGCGGAGTTTGTGATGTGTGCTTAGAAAAGAAAAAGAAAATTAGCAGCACAGCTATTATTGACTACCAAGAACAGATTGCGTATTTACTGAGGCAAAAGGCGTTGTCCCCGGAAGAACTGGAAATCCAAGTGGCGCCAAAAGATCATGAACTTTTTATTGACGTGGTCCGGGAAATGGTCGATGCGGGCGGTATTTACTATGATGATAGTTGGACGTTGCACGTAAAAAATGTCTAGAAGTAGTATTTTGCAGGCTAACAAATGACTGCTCCAAGATTTTCTGTGATCATACCTGTGTTTAACCGCCCGGAAGAAATGAATGAGCTGTTTGGCAGCCTAGTTTCCCAATCCTATAAAAATTTTGAAGTGGTTGTAGTAGAAGACGGCTCATCAATTGATTGTCGTTCTATCGTGGAAAAATATCGGGACAAACTTCATATTCAGTATTTTGTCAAGGCAAATTCCGGACCCGGTCCGAGTCGTAATTTTGGCTTTGAAAAAGCGACTGGCGATTACCTCGTTGTTTTCGATAGTGATTGCTTATTGCCCGCCACCTATTTTGAATCAGTAAATAAATTTTTGGAGTCTTCACAGGTGGATGCATGGGGTGGCCCAGATCGGGGGCATGAAAACTTTACAACACTTCAACAAGCGATGGCGTATACCATGTCTTCATTTTTTACCACGGGTGGAATAAGGGGTGGCAGAAAGATGATTGGTAACTATCAGCCCAGGAGTTTCAACATGGGGATGAGCAAAGAGACATTTAATCGAACAGGGGGCTTTCGTTTTGATCGGTGTGCTGAAGACATCGAACTGAGTATTCGAATGAAAAAGCTTGGGCTGAAAGTTGTTTTGATACAGGATGCATTTGTCTTCCATAAACGCAGGGCTACGCTTGGTCAATTTTTTCAGCAAGTGCAAAGCTTCGGAAAGGGAAGGGCATTGATTGGTGAAGTACACACAGGTGAAATAAAACTGGTACATTGGTTCCCGGCTTTGTTCTTTATAGGAATTTTTATAATACCCATTGTTGGTTTATTCAAACTAAATCTGGCTGTGGTGATGGGGGCTGCCTATCTTTTTTATTTCCTTTTGATCGGCTTTGATTGCTTGTTTGCGACCGGCTCAGTAATGGTGTCATTACTATCCATTCCATCTGCGTTGGTGCAGTTTACCGGCTATGGCCTTGGTTTTCTGACGCAAAAGCTGAAATTCTTACACACTCAATCTTGTTGGACTAGCGAATAAAACCCTCCAAATGTTGCCAAATCCCGATAATTAAACAATATTGCAGTAACCAAACGATAAAAATTACATGGCACGAGTCTATACCGTTGCGTTCCTATTGTTCGCATTGTCTTACACCTCGATTGCCGTTCCTCCGGCTATTGAGGCAAGCCAATTACAAAAGGGCTACTATATTGTCGTAGCTGCGTATTTATCCAATCAAGAAGGATTTGCTAGTAGATATGCATTAGAGTTAAATAAGGCAGGTAAACATGCGAAGTTTGGCAGAGATGGCCAGCGTAAAATGATTTACGTGTACCTCGATTACTACACAGACTTCTCCGAATCGATTGAAAATATGATGAAGGTCAGGAAAGAAGATGGCTTTGGGGAGGCATGGGTTAGAATTATCAAAGACGGAACTGAACAAACAATTGATACGGTAGGCAGTGAACCATCGGTAAAAAAAGAGGAGCCAGTAAAAGTTGAAAAGAAAACTGAGCAAGCACTCGAAAATAAAACAGAAGAGCCGATAGAAAAGAAGCAAGCTGAGCCTATGAAAATTAACCCTGATCCTGAGCCGGGCGTTACTATACCCGCACTACTCACCGAAGTTGTACCCAATCCAAAAGCCGATCCTGTCTATATTCCCCAGACTTTAAAGAACACACAGGCATTTTTTAGTTTATACAATGCGGCTAATGGAAGAGTATTGGATGGAGAAGTGGAAGTGATCGATACCGAGCGAAGTAAACTTTTGGCGAAGATGAAGGCTAATTCTTATTTGACGCTGCCCGATCCAAAAAGCAAATCTGGTAAGCTTACGCTGATTGGCAGTTCTTTTGGCTATCGAAAAATTCAACATGAAATGAATTATCTGAACACCGAAGCAGATACACTGCAAGAAGACATCGATCTCATAGGTAATTTTTACATGATCAAGTTTGATCTTTCCCGAATGGTAAGAGGTGACATCGCCACTCTTTATAATGTTTATTTTTACAATGATGCGGCTGTGATGATTCCAGAATCAAAATATGAACTGAACAAGCTATTACAAATGATGCAGGAGAATCCTAGCTATCGATTGAAACTTCATGGACATACCAACGGGAAGGGGAGAGGAAAAATCATTTTCATCGGTCCTGAGAAAGATTTCTTCAATGTTAGCCCTAAGGCAGCCGTTACGGAATCGGGTTCTGCCAAAGAACTGTCAGGCGCACGCGCTCAGACGATAAAAGATTGGTTGGTGTCTCAAGGCATTGCTGAAGCTCGTGTCGAAACAAAAGCGTGGGGAGGAGATAGGATGCTTCATGATGGGGAAAGCCAACACGCGAGAAGGAATGTAAGGGTAGAGGTGGAAGTAATGGAGAATTAAGATTTCTTTTTATTAAAAAAATAGTACGGGCGATTAAGCTATTCATATCCAAGTCAAAATTGGACAAGCCCGGATGCCTCCCTAAAATGTTAACTACAAAATTTTCGTCAAAAAGTCAACGGGGAAAACCACGTATTTTTTACGTGGTTTTCCCCGTATAAAATACGGGGAAAACCACGTTTGTTTCAACTCTCTTTATTTCTACATTTATCTAAAATTGCGCATTAGGCTAAATAACCCAACGCTACTTGTTGATTATTAACGACTTAAGTCGATTTACTCCTATTGCTCGCACTAGGATTGATATGAAAAATGATAGGGAGCAAACAATAGTTCACGTCAGTGCTTTTACAACCACTGAAAAAGAAAAAGACATTTTTCGCAGGTACAAAATGCACGTCAGTTGCGTTATGTCGAAGCCGTTGGAATTCGAACCCTTTTTTAATCTAATTCGGGGCATCAAGGGTTTTTTGGTTCACCACTACCCGCATTCCTAAATCGATAAAATGAATCAAGACAGCGAATTAAAAATCCTTCTGATTGAGGACGACCCGATCGATGCTGCGCTTATTATGAAAGCACTAAAAGAAAGCCCCTATGGAAGTACTCCTCTGGTTTGGGTAAAATGCTTGGCTGATGCAAAAAAAATGGGGCAGGAATATTTTGGGCTTTTACTGCTTGATCTTGGCTTGCCAGATAGTGATAGATCAAACACTATGACCCAAATGCGGAACTATTTTCCGGACAGTGCCATCATTGTTGTGACTGGGCTGGCCAATGATGATTTAGCATTGGAAGCTTTTCGACAAGGTGCTCAAAGCTATGTAACAAAAGACGAAATCAATGACGGGTATTTGAGTCGAACCATTCAGACCTCTTTGGAACGCCATAAAATTGTTCAACAACTGAAAGCGACTGAGAAACGTTTGGTAGAGGCACAAGCTGTTGCAAAGGTAGGGAGTTGGGAAACAGATTTGTTATCGTTAAAAGTGATGTGGTCGCTAGAAACCTATCGGATATTCGAACTTGATCCTGCTCAATTTAAACCAACGCATACCACTTTTTTAGACTATGTTCATTCAGAAGATAAGCTGTTAGTTGACACTGCTTTTAAAACTTCTTTTACTTGCACAGGCTATTATTCGATCGAGCATCGATTGATTACAGGCAACGGAAGGCTAAAGTGGGTAGAACAAAAATGGAGGATTTACAAAGACGGGAGCGGTAACCCAATCAAAGCTTTTGGCACCTGTCAGGACATTACAGAACGAAAACAGGCTGAACAACAAATTCAGTCCGAAAAATTTTTATCAGATGCCATCATCAACAGTCTGCCAGGTATATTTTATATGTCTGACCGTGACGGAAGATTACTGCGGTGGAATCATAATCTTGAATTTATTTCTGAATACAGTGCCAATGAAATGAAGAAGATGGATCCCCTCGATTTTGTTGACGAAGAAGAAAGGGAATTGATGCGTTCAGCGATTAACAGTGTTTTTTTGCTAGATTCAGCAGACGCGACCTGTAATCTATACACTAAAAGTAAAAAGAAAATACCCTATTATTTTACTGGACATAAAGTTAAAATTGGCGAAAAAGATTTTCTGGTCGGTGTTGGAATCGATATTTCCGAGCGCGCACGAGCCGAAAAGGAATTGATGGAATACACACAAGAAATCAAAAAGCTTACTGCGTATTTAGATTGGGTGCGTGAAGAAGAGCGGTCTCGAATTGCCAGAGAGATTCATGATGAACTAGGCCAACAACTGACCGGATTAAAAATGGATGCCACGTGGGTTGCTAAAAGAATCCTTCCCGAGAAAAAAGTTCACGCAAAGCTCATAGATATAATTTGGCTCATTGACCAAACTATAAAAACCGTGAGAAGGATTTCAACGGACCTTCGGCCTGGAATCTTAGATGACCTCGGATTGATTGCTGCCTTAGAATGGCAGTGTGGTGAGTTCCAAAAAAAGTCAGAGATAAAATGTGCATTTCATTCGAATATAGATGATTTGGCTATCGAACAAAAACAGGCGACTGGTATTTTTAGGATTTATCAGGAGTCGCTTACCAATGTGCTACGCCATGCGCAGGCCACCCTGATTGAATCAACTTTGAAACAGTCTGAAACAGAGATCACGTTGGTAGTAAAGGACAATGGAAAGGGATTTGACCTTTCAGCGGTAAAGAAAAAAGAAACATTAGGTTTAATTGGAATGCGCGAACGTGCTTTGATACTAGGAGGCGAGCTTCATATTGAGAGCGAACCAGGCATAGGAACATCCGTGATTTTGAGGATTCCAATGAGCGCAATTACCGCAAAGCAAAATCTATGAAAACACTCATTGTTGACGACCATGCAATCGTGCGCAAAGGGTTAGCCCAATTGTTGTTGGAGAGTTATCCTTCTGCAGAAATTACTGAAGTACCAAACAGTAAGGAGGTATTTGAACAAGTGAATAAAAATAAATGGGACTTGATCTTATTAGATATCTCCATGCCCGGCAGAAATGGCGTTGACGTCCTGAAACAGTTACGTAGTATGGATTTAAAAACTCCCATCCTTATTTTAAGTATGCATCCCGAAGAGCAATATGCGATCCGCGCGTTAAGAGCAGGAGCATCAGGCTATTTATGTAAAGAAAGTGCATCAGAAGAGCTTTTGGCTGCTGTCGGTCGTGTGCTTTCAGGTAGGAAATACATTACCAGTAATATTGCCGAGAAACTCGCACAAACAGTAAATGATAAATCAACAGGTCTGCTTCATGAATTACTTTCAGATCGGGAAATGCAAGTTCTTCAACTTATCGCCTCCGGAAAAACTGTTTCTGAAATTGCAAGTCAAATATCCTTAAGTGTAAACACCATCAGTACCTACCGCACACGCATACTTGAAAAGCTTTCTCTTCATAACAATGCGGAACTTACACACTACGCGATAGACAATGAATTAGTCCAATAGCATTTGTAGTACAAACCGCTACATTCTTTTCAGTATTCCCCCTATTTAGTAGCGCTGCTAATACTTGTTACTTTGTGCCATCAAAAAAAAGACTTTTAGATGGACAATAGCAGGAGCCCCAAAATCAAAATTATAACGGTTGAGGATTCACACCTTGTAGTGGAAAGAATGCAAACCATGTTGGCAGAAGTTACTTACGTTGAATTTATGGGCAATGCTGAAAATATTTCTTCGGCCTTGAACCTGATCAATATACATCAACCCGATGTGGCTATTCTTGATATTTGCCTAGAGAAAGAAAAGGGAAAGGCAAATGGAATTAATTTATTGATCGAATTGCGTCAAAGCTACCGCGATCTAATCATTATTATGTTTACCAATCTGGTAGAGTCCCAATATCGAAATGCCTGTTTGGCGCTTGGGGCTGATTATTTTTTTGATAAGTCAAATGATTTTGAGAAAATACCGGAGGTAATGAAAGAGGTCTTTCAAGTAAAAAGAAATAGGCAGCTTGAATAAATCTAGTTGGTTTCGGGAGTTTTTTAGCGGCAATTTTCATGCGGAGATGTAATGGGTTTTATTGAATCAACCATCAAACAAATATGAAAGTTTTTGAAGAAAAAATTAAAATTCTTCATTTGGAAGATGATCCAGATGACGCAGTTATGGTTTCTCAACTTTTAAAAAAAGCAAACCTAAATTGTGACATTAAAGTTGTGGATACCCGAAAGAAATTTGAGCAATCTCTTGCGGAGTTTCGACCAGACGTAATTATAAGTGACCATAATCTTCCCTCGTTCGACTCCAAAGAGGCGTTGACTATTTTAAAAAAATCTGGAAGCCAACTTCCCTTTATTTTACTTACGGGAACGGTCTCTGATGAGTATGCAATAGCAGCGATGCGGGAAGGTGCTTCCGATTATCTCCTAAAAGATCGCCCGCAGCGATTGGTGGACTCCATTCACAATGCACTCGAAAAATTCAGGTTGAAAAATGAAAAGAAAGAGGTCGCAGAGAAGATACGAAAATCGGAAAAACTTTTAAGCAATATCGACTTAAATTCTGCCGATATGATTTGTAGTGTGAGTGAAGATGACTATTTTCTTCATGTAAGCGCAGCCAGTGAAAAGGTACTGGGTTACACACCTACAGAACTTGTAGGCAAACGTTTTTTTGATTTTTTGTATATAGAAGATCTTGAGAAAACGATCAACACGGCAAATCAGGTAATGGATGGAAACCAGATCAGCAGCTTCGAAAATCGATATGTAAGAAAGGATGGTTCACTTGTAACGCTTTCTTGGTCTGTCCGGATGGATGAAGTCGACCGGATAAGATATGGCGTGGCACGCGATGTAACGGAGTACAAAAAAATAGAGGTGGAAAACGATAAGCTTGCTCGGATTGCAAGCCTAACAGTGAACGCTGTGATAATAACAGATGCAGAAGGCAAAATCACGTGGGTAAATAAAGGCTTTGAACGAATTACAGAATATCCTTTAGAAGAGGTAATAGGGAAAAAACCAGGAGCTTTTCTCCAAGGTTTAGCAACAGACCCCGTTACTATTACTGAGATGTGGAAGTCCGTCATGCAGGGGCAAAGCTTTAGAGGCGAAATTTTAAACTACGGCAAATCGGGCCGTCAATATTGGTTGGATATTGAAATTGTTCCCTTAAAAGATTATATGGGCAAGCTTTCAGGATTCATGTCTGTTCAGCAAGACATTACCAATCGCAAAAAATCGGAGGACGAAACGTGTAATCTCATTAAAACCTTACAAAAAAGAAATCAAGATTTACAACAATTTTCATATATCATATCACACAACCTGCGGGCACCGATTGCAAAAATTTCGGGGCTGGTAAGTATTGTCCGGCCAGACAATGAAGAGAATAAATTTTTACTGGAAAAAATAGTTGAAGAGACCGAACTATTGGACGATGTAATTAAAGATATCAACATCATTATTTCGGCAAGAAAATCGGAAACAGAGAAATTGCAATATGTTTTACTTGAACCAGAGTATAACCTAGTCCTGCAATCGCTCAATGCAGATATTGTGAAAAGCAGCGCTCAGGTGTATCACAACTTTTCGGAGGTAAAGGGGATCACAACCATAAAAAGTTATCTCTACAGTATTCTGCATAACCTGATATCAAATGCCATCAAGTACCGGCAGCCAGATCTTCCACTAACTATCCATATTGAGAGTTCGCAAAATGAGAATTTTATTTGCCTGTCTGTAAAGGATAACGGTAGAGGAATTGATCTTAAAAAGAACATGTCAAAAATATTTGGGCTTTACAAAAGATTCCATGGCGCGGATATACCAGGCAAAGGTGTAGGGCTTTATTTGGTGAAGACGCATGTAGAATCGCTAGGGGGAAGAATAGAAATTGAGAGTAAATTGGATGAAGGAACGGAGTTTAAAGTTTATCTATTAAAAAATTATGGAAACAACATCAGCAACTAAGCGCATTATTTTGGTGGACGATGACGTGATCACTAACTTGATCAACACAAAAATCATAACCATGAATACTCCTCATAAAGTGGAGGCATTTACAAATGGTAATGAGGCATTGGAACAAATTTACAATGGGCTGGACAAAAGCGCAGATAAATTTCCAGATATAATTTTTTTGGATATCAATATGCCTGTCATGGATGGGTGGGAATTTTTAGAACAATTTGAAAAAATCCCCCTAGCCACGAGAAGGAAATGCAGTGTGTTTCTGCTCACTTCTTCTATCGATTCAGAGGATATTGAAAAATCAAAAACGCATCAGTCGGTTTGTGATTTTATTTCTAAACCGCTCACAGCAAACAAAATCAATACACTAAAAAACACACCGTAGCCAGCGCGTTTTTAAAAAAGGAGGCTTGATCAATATGATTAATACCATTACACATACGGTAGGAAATTTTTTACTAATCCCCAAAAGGAAAGGTGCAAAGATACAAAAGCTCTGTAAGGAACTGGCGGAAGTCCGTAGAAAATACGAACTACTGGTAAACGCAATCGATGATACTATTTGGGACTGGGATATTACCAATAACACAATAGACTGGAGTGATGGTTTGAGAATCATGTTTGGATACAAAGATGTTAATAAGTTGCATTCGTATGCTTCTTGGTTTGAAAATATTCATCCAGCAGATAAAGACGATGTAATAGAAGGGCTGCAACAAGTCTTTGATCAAAATAAGGTGTCCTGGAAATCATTGTACCGTTTTCGGTGCTCAAACGGTAGTTACAAACATATTTACAGCCGCTGTCAGATCCTGTATGAGGGAGGTACGCCTTGTCGGCTGACCGGTATCATTCAGGATATTGACGAAAGAATCGGAGCCATCCAAGAAGTCGAAAAACTTTCATTGGTTGCCAGCAAAACAGATAATCTCGTTATTATCACAGACGCGCAAGAACGAATTGAATGGGTCAATGAGGGACTGATTAAGCGAACAGGCTACTCGATGGCTGAAGTAATTGGGAAGACAAAAGACCTATTTCACGGATATGAAACAAATCAGGATACGTTGAGAATGATGCGGAAGAACATCCTTGCAGGTACCTCTGTCACCGAAGAATTGCTGAACTACACAAAAGATGGCGAAAAAATTTGGTTAAAAATTAACGTAAACCCTGTCTTTGATGACTCTAAAAAAATTACCCGATTCATTTCCGTGGCGACCGATATCACGGCAGAAAAAAGGTACGAAACAGAAATTACAAACATTGCGAATGAACTTTCCGACCTGATTGAAAATGCAAACGCTATTATTTTCGGAACCGATGAACTATGCCAAGTTAATGAATGGAATGCTTCTGCCACTAAATTGATCGGATATTCAAAACAAGAAGTGCTCGGCAGAAAATTGACCCATATTTTAGTGGGTATTAAACAACGGGAAAACATAGAACAACTCTGCCACCAGGTTTTAGACGGGACTGCATTAAGCCTTCACGAATTTCAGATCGTAAACAGAACTGGAGGTATTGGCACATTATTAGTTAGTGCTACTCCACGTAAAAATTCAATGGGTAAAATAATTGGTTTGCTAGTAGTCGGCCAAGATATAACAGAGCTCTCGGAGTATAGAACTTCCCTTGAAACAAAAGTAAAGGAGCGAACTGAAAAATTAGAAGCTGCACTGAAAAAGGAAAATCATCTAGTTGAATTAAAGAATCAGTTTGTGGCTATTGCCTCACATGAATTCAGAACTCCGCTGTCAATCATAAATTTTGCAACCAATTTCTTAGGCGAACATTTTGAGAAACTTTCAATCACTGAGGTAAAAAGTAAGTTGGAAAAAATTGAAAAACAAGTGGTTCACATGACTTCGCTCTTGGATGATGTGATCATGGCAGGGCGCACGGAATTGAATAAAATCCCCGTTAATGAATCCAAAGTAGATTTGCTTCAGGTGGTCAACAAAATAATTGAAGATGTACGGCAGGCTACAAAAAATAAACATCAAATTAATCTCCGTTTTGACAACTCAATCCGCCAAATAGAAACAGATGAAAAACTACTTCGCAATATTTTGATCAATCTGCTCACAAACGCTGTTAAATTCTCTCCCCATCATCAAAATGTTAATTTAGAAATAAGCGCAGTTCAAGGAGATCTTATTTTCGAAATAGTTGATCAGGGTATTGGAATACCAGAAGAAGACTTTAAGCGGCTTTTCACGGCTTTCAACCGCGGCAGCAATACAAAATCTATTGCAGGAACTGGATTGGGATTAACCATCGTGAAAAAGGCGGTCGATTTGCTAAACGGGAAAATAGAAATCCAAAGTAAAATAAATGAAGGAACAACTGTCAAAGTTATTTTACCTTTTGATTCCAAACTAGAATTAAACAGTGAACGTATTAATCAATCATGATCTAGACAGATATGGCTAGGGGAAATATTTTACTGGTGGAAGATACAGTGGACTTAGGGGAGTTGATCATGCAGTTTTTGGAATTAGAGGGGTACAAAGTGACGTGGGCACAAAATGGGGAGGCTGCTATTAAACTCGTGGCAACTTGCAACCCACAGTTAATTATCACAGACATGATAATGCCTATCATGGGTGGGATCGAAGTGATTCATAAAATACGGCAATCGAGCGATGCGCAAATTAATAAGATGCCCATTATAGTGTTGTCGGCCCGAGCAACACCGGAAGATGAGGCGTTTGCCTACCAAGCTGGTGCAACGAATTACATCATTAAACCCTGCAGTATTACCAGCTTGATCAATGCAGTCCAATCGCTAGTATGAAAAAAGAGATCTCCATTTTATTGGTCGATGACCACACCTTAGTACGAGACGGTATTGCCTCCTTGCTATCGAAAATTGATGGAATATCGATTCAAGCAAGTTGCTCCACCGGTGAAGAGGCTATTGGCCTCGCCCATACCTTACAGCCCGATTTGATCTTAATGGATATTATGATGAATGGAATGACTGGAATTGAGGCTACCCGGTGGATAAAAGAACAAAACCCAGATACTAAAATTATCCTGCTATCGACAGAAGTAAAAAGAGAATTTGTTGCGGCAGGTATAAAGTCGGGAATAGACGGTTATATCCCCAAGGATGCTTCGCTTGAAATTTTGGCAACGGCCATCGAGACCGTCATGAGGGGCGAGCGATTCTTCACAGAGGCGATAACAAAGTTAGTTTTCGAGGATTTTTATCTGCAAGAAAAAACAGGAAAGAAACGTATTCATAAAGTTAATGACGGTCTAACCAAAAGAGAAAGTGAAGTACTTGAACTTGTTGCAGAAGGAATTAGTAACCGAGAAATAGGTGATCGATTGTTCATTAGCGTAAAGACGGTCGAAACGCATAAAATGCATATCCTTGATAAGCTAGGTTTAAAGAATACGACAGAGCTTGTTAAATACGCGATTAAAAATAATATCATCTCGATATGATTAAGTTGTCAGTTTAGTCATTAAACGAAGGGATTTAATAACGATAGTTAACATTCTTTGGTAAAAACTGCCAACATGGGTAGTGAATTGTTTACTGGTAGTGAGCTATGAAAGGTTTATCCTGATATCCTGTTAGGTTCTTCCATCCGCTACTTCAACCGCGAAAAGGAGGTTTCATTTAAGCCGATTCCAAAAATCCTAGTTTTCCTGATTTCAGTAAAATCAGATTTTCCCTGATGTAAACAAGATTTTATAGGCAGACATTTGATCCATTATTCACAACTAAACAATAACGATATGAAAGTCAAGAGCAGAGTTTTGGGCCGCTTGGTAAATGGGGTATTGATAATGCTTTTATTCCTTTTCTTAGGAATATGTAAATCATTTGCTCAATCGGGTTTTAGCTATTTGAAAAATGCGGGTAGCGAAATACGGACTGCCGAAAATGTAAATACGGAAGCCAGGGCCGAAGCCGTTCATGCTAACATCAATAGCCCTTATCAGGAAATTAAACCAGCGCTTGCCCCCTGCGGAAAGAAACTCTTTTTTAGTAGACTTAACTCTCCGCTAAACACCTCGGGGGAAAATGATCAAGAGGATATTTGGTATTCGGAATTTGTAACCAAATCAAATGCATGGTCAGAACCTATTCGGATGACCGGTGATTTGAATAATGCCGGGCCAAATTTTGTAAACTCAGTTAGTCAAACAGGAGACACAATTATTTTGGGAAACCAATACCTAAAAAAGGGAAGGATGAGAGATGGCCTGTCTTATAGCGTTAATGTAAATGGAAAATGGTCATTTCCACAACCTATCATCATAAAAGGAGATTACAATATATCTAATCATGCCAATCATTATGTATCGCTAAAAAGCGGAATCATTGTTTCCTCGGTTGAGCGAAACGATTCTCGTGGTGAGCGCGATCTTTATATCAGCATGTGGGATGGCACCTCGGCAACAGAACCAGTAAACATGGGCAGCGTGATTAACACGCAATTTGAAGAATCTTCTCCATTTCTCTCAAACGACATGAAGACTCTTTATTTTGCTTCAAAAGGGCACAATGGATACGGAGGTTATGACATTTATGTAACCGAAAGGCTGGATGAAAGCTGGACAAACTGGACAAAGCCTAAAAATCTTGGCCCCGCGGTGAATGGTACGATGAACGATGAGTTTTTTAGTATCTCCTACTGCGGCAATTATGCCATATTTTCAAAACAAATTAGTATCCACAATGTAGATCTTTATAAAATCTCCATCGAGAAACTATTCAATCAACCCAACAACGAAATAATTCCGATAAAGCACGATCCTTCCGCTCTTGCCGGACTATAAAAGCCATTCAGCTGCCAAAATAAATGACATAGATAATGAAAGAGCTTTTGGAAATGAACAGATTACTTGTACAAGAGGGAAGGAGAATGAACTGTATCGTAGGGATGTCACTAATAATTGCTACCGGAGTTGTAATTGTGTGCTTACTTGTGTACAACCACTCTTATTGACTTAGACAAAAGGCATGAGCTGATAAACTATAATTATCAGCTCATGTTTGGGAGTGTCGGTTGCTCCAGTTTTTTTCAGGAACGGTCACGCTCCTTCTTCTTAAATTCTTTTGTGCTTTTTGAGTCAATTGTAGATTCGCTACCCTTTGACTTCAGCTATTCTTGTTGTTGTGTTTATAAGCTAAGCAAATCGCTTTTCTGCTTCATTCCAATTTACAACATTCCAAAAAGCTGTACAATAATCTGGTCTACGGTTCTGGTAGTTAAGATAGTAAGCATGTTCCCACACATCCAATCCCAAGATCGGTGTTCCCTTTACCTCGGCAACGTCCATTAAAGGGTTGTCTTGATTGGGAGTTGAACTAATAACTAGTTTTCCGGCAGCATCCTTAATCAACCAAGCCCAACCCGATCCAAAACGGGTGGTGGCCGCAGCATTGAATTTGGTTTTGAATTCGTCAAAATTCCCGAAGGCAGAGTTGATCGCATCTGCTAAAGCACCCGTAGGAATACCGCCAGCGTTCGGCCCCATAATCGTCCAAAATAAGCTATGGTTATAATGTCCGCCCCCATTGTTTCGAACAGGCATGGGATGCTTAGAAATATTCTTACAGATTTCTTCAATGCTTAAATTCTCTTCTGGCTTGCCAGCCAGAGCATTGTTCAGGTTAGTGACATAGGCATTGTGGTGTTTACCGTGATGGATTTCCATGGTGCGTGCATCGATGTGTGGCTCCAGTGCATTGAATGCATAAGGAAGCGCGGGAAGTGTAAAGGCCATAATAATTTTGGATTTATAATTTAAGAATTACCATTTCTGAAGTCAAATATACTTACATTTTCGCATACTCCCCTTTTGTGGCTGGGAACTGGAAACCGATAACTGAATTATCCCTTCCTCATCAACTCACCGAGTGTTTTCAGCCCATGCTCTACCTTGCTGCTCCACGGCAGGCCATAGCTTAGCCGAAAATAATTATGGAATTGACCTTGTGAGGAAAAAATTTGACCGGGGGCAATGCCAATGTTTTGCTTCAATGCTCGCTTATGCAGTTTGTAGCCGTCTACTTTTTTATTCATTTCAACCCACAGCACAAATCCGCCTTGTGGACGGGTGATTTTTGTATCAGACGGGAAATATTCAGAAATGGCCTGAAGGTAGTGGAGACATTGTGTGTGGAGTGCTTTTCTCAAATGGCGCAGATGTAATTCGTAACGGCCATTTTGGAGAAAATGTGCAATGGCAGATTGCGCCAGCGTGTTGGTGGAGACATTGTTCATGCGTTTTAAGCTCAACATCTTTTCTTTGAAACGCCCTGGCACTGCCCAGCCTATGCGGTATCCAGGTGCTAATGATTTTGAAAACGATCCGCAGTGAAGCACCAATCCCTTTTTATCGAATGACTTGCAGGTTTTGGGTCGAGTTTTGCCAAAATACATTTCGCCATAGATGTCATCCTCTATTAACGGAATTTCTTTTTTTGCCAACAATTCTACCAATTTTTTCTTTTTTTCATCAGGCATGCAACTGCCGATAGGGTTATTGAAGTTTGGTACAAAAAGACATGCTTTGATATCGAATTTTGGAATGGCTTTTTCAAGGTATGAAAGATTGATGCCTGCGATTGGATCTGTTGGCACCTCTACCACATTTAGCCCCAAGCTCTGCATGACTCTGAAAATTCCGTAGAAGGTCGGGCTTTCCATCGCTACAGCATCGCCCGGTTTGGTTACTGCTTGTAGGCAAAAAGAAAGAGCTTCCATACAGCCGGCTGTTACCACTACATCTTGTTCGCTTAATGATCCACCCCAATTGAAACTCAGCCGCGCAATTTGCTTTCTCAACTGTTCGTTGCCTTGGATGTGTTCGTAACCCAGGCAATGGTCTGCTGAGTGATTCAGCGAATGCATGACCGACTTTTTTAGTTTTGCGGCTGGCAATAGGCTTGGGTCAGGAGCGCTCAGGGAGAAGGAAGTGAGTTTGGTCGACCTTAGATCATAGTAAACACTCGTAATCATTTCGTCCAAGCTCACGGGAAGGGCTTCATCGGTTGGTTCACAACAGGCGGGAAGCTGGAACGTGTGTTGCGGTGAGAATTTTACGTAGTACCCTGATTGCGGTCGCGCTTCGATGAGCCCCTTACTTTCTAAATGATAGTAGGCCTGGAAAGCAGTGCTTAAACTTATTCCTTGTTCTTTGCTCAGACTTCTTACAGAAAGTAATTTATCACCAATTTTAAAAGCCTGCTTTTCAATCAATTGTTCAATCCGATCGGCTACTTCTTGATAGATATGATCGTGTACAATAGTTTCCATGCTAGCAAACTGATATGGTCAAAGATATAAAAAATGAAACTGTTATTTATTCGCTACTGGCCTGTGCTTTGGTATCATATTTTGACTGTTAAGAATCCAGTTTATTCAACAGGACTGAAGCGGCAAATTTAAGATATGTCAAAAGGATGCAAATCGTATTCTCTGTTTGCAGTACCTGTGCGACATGCAATCGAAAATGCATTGCTTTAGTTATTAGTTGTAGGACAAACCATTACAAGGTTTTCAGCATTTCCCCTATTTAACGGGCGCACATCTATCCGTTGCTTTGTGGCATCAAAACACGCCTGAGAAATGGCTAAATAATATCATCATGAAAAAAAATATTTTTCTACTACTACTTTTTACTAGCCTTGTTCTGGCTGGGTTTTCACAAAACATCGGGATCAACGCGACAGGCGCCACACCTAACGCGAAGGCGATGCTTGACATCTCGTCCACCACCACTGGATTACTGATACCCAGCATGACTGGAACTCAACGGGATGCTATTATTTCCCCGCCCAATGGTTTGCAGATATATAACACAACTACCAATACTACAGATGTGTATCGCGTGAATCGTTGGGAGTCTTCTGCCTATGTAGCTCCAAACACAAATCTTGTTAATGTCTATTCAATGGCCGACTTGCCTACGCCTTCAGGAGGTGTTATCACACTTAATGCTGCAAAAATGTATGTGTTCTCTGGTGTGGTTGATGTCTCTCCCAACTATCTGAATTTGAATGGTGCCGGCTTGCGCGGAACCGACCCTGCAAAAGACGGTGTGATGTCAACGGTAGCTGGGGCAGTATTACGCAGCACGGGCGTGAGTGTATTTCTTGAAAATCTTGTGGTGATCCCGGCAAGTGCTGCCACTAAAGCGTACGACTTCGTTGATGCCACTGGCACTAAGTACTGCAATCTTTTTTCTGGATGCTCGGTAGTGGAGATTGGAATCCCTAGCCTGGGAGTTGGACAAATCAGCGGGTTTATCGCGGCAACGATTACCAAAAACTATTGGGCCTGTAAAGACGGAATAAAAGTAACGGGCACGATGGGAAAATTTACCTCTGCGTATAATTTCATTACCGGTATCACTGCCGGATCAGGCATAGAATTTCTTGCAGGCACAACCGTC
>JBBSCN010000023.1:0-26601 GCA_038250265.1 Cytophagales bacterium
AATCTATTTGCCTTTTTTGTTTTTCATTTCAGCAAGTGCCCAAGAACGACTGCTCCCTGCCGAATCGGCTGTGAACTCGACTGGCAATGTTACCATCAAAGGCAAACCAGTTCCATATAAGGTCACGGCTGGCACCCAACCTGTGTGGAATGCCGAGGGCAAACCAAGTGCTTCGTTGTTTTACATCTATTACGAACGCACTGATGTTACTGACAAATCAAGAAGACCGCTGGTCATTTCTTTTAACGGAGGCCCCGGTTCTGCTTCGGTATGGATGCACGTTGCTTACACCGGCCCCAAGCAATTAAATATTGACACTGAAGGCTTTCCTGTCCAGCCTTATGGTGTTCGCGACAATCCGCATTCTATATTGGATGTTGCCGATATTGTATACATCGATCCTGTAAATACTGGCTTCTCTCGCATCCTCGATCCAAAAGCTGAAAAGTCAACATTCTTTGGCGTGAATGCCGATATCAAATACCTAGGCGATTGGGTAGATAATTTTGTTTCCCGCCAAGGCCGCTGGACTTCGCCTAAATATTTAATTGGTGAGAGCTACGGCACCACACGCGTGTCGGGTTTAGCACTTGAACTTCAAAATTCACATTGGATGTATTTGAATGGCGTGATCTTAGTTTCGCCCACCGACCTTGGCCTCAAGCGCGATGGAGCAGTCAACGATGCATTGTCGCTACCGTACTATACTGCGGCCGCTTGGTATCAGAAAGCGCTGCCAGCCGACCTCCAACAAAAAGATTTGAATGAGGTACTAGCGGAGTCGGAGACATTTACGATTGACGAATTTATTCCTGCTCTTGCGCGGGGAGGATTTTTAGAAGAGCAAAAGAAAAAACAAATGGCAGTAAAAATTTCTCGCTACTCCGGTTTGTCGGAGCGCACGGTACTTCATCATAACCTGGCTGTGCCCACTCAATATTTTTGGAAAGACTTACTCCGTGAGAAAGGTTTTACTGTGGGCCGATTGGATTCTCGGTATCTGGGGATAGATAAGCAACAAGCTGGCAGTAGTCCTGATTACAATTCTGAACTTACTTCATGGCTTCATTCGTTCACACCCGCCATCAACTATTATTTGCGCGATGTATTAAAATACAAAACCGATTTACAATACAACATGTTTGGTTCTGTGCGGCCTTGGGATAACACAAACGATAACACAGGAGAAAATTTGCGCATGGCCATGGCCGAAAATCCGTACCTCCATGTGATGATTCAATCTGGCTACTACGATGGCGCCACCACGTACTTTGATGCGAAATATTCTATGTGGCAATTAGACCCCAGTGGTAAAATGAAAAATCGCCTCCGCTTTGAAGGCTACCGCAGCGGCCACATGATGTATTTGCGCGCTGAAGATTTAGCTTCATCAAACGAGCATATCAGGGACTTTATTAAGAAGAGTACGCCAACAGGTTCTGCGAAGTATTAATAATTTTTGTTCTAGTGGTTAGTTATTTAATAGAGTGCAAAAAAAGGAGCATTAATACCGCGGCAAAGACACTGATCATAAAAGCTAACTTCAATGGATGCTTGGCAACTTTTTTAGTGGATGTTTTTTCTGTTTTCATATTTCTAATTGGTTTTTATACTTCAAAAGTAGAATAGCCCTGATTTGTGGGGATTCGATTAATGAGCGTTTACTCGCGCATGTAAGAAAACTCTTTTAAAAGAGATAAAGTAATTGTTTAACTACTGTTAATCAAATAAATTGGTTTAACAAAGAGGGTGTAGCGAATGCATTCGCTTAACAAAGTAAAAAAGTAATTCTTTTAAGACATTAGAATATCCTCTCTGCTCAATACCAGTTCGCAAAATAAGTTTAGTAAATTCAAAATGGGCGGCAGGATGTATTTGTGTAGACTAAAATATTCTCGCTTTTGCGGAAGCGCAAAGGCCGGGTTTAAGGCATCCGGTTGGCATGGCGGCTCGCTAAAAGCCACTTGCCGTTTGTTTGAATGTAAACTTCTGTATACCCTAGTTCAATGATAATTGGATTACCATTCATGATCACCTCAAACTTGCCTGTGCCAGTTACAACTGCTGTTTGTTGATAGATGCGCGCTGTCGCGGAATGAACATCAATAGCAGTATAGTTTAGTTTACCAGAAGCTATATCTTCTATCACCTCTTTTTTCGTCTCGATCCAGCCATTAGAGTGAATGTATTGCAACCGATCGTCCAATACATTTTTCAGCGAATCTAAATTCTTATGAATAATCCAATCGAACTTTTTTTTCGAAAGAGAAAGGACTTCTTGTTCGGCTTTGCTTTGGGAAAACAGCGACAGCGGGAGTAGTAAAAGGCATACTGATAGTTTGACCATAATCGTATTACAATAAATTTATTTTTTTGATTGTAGCATTACCTATTCTTTCGTCCTCTTCTTCTGAAAGGCCGCTTACACCAATTCCTCCAAGAGCATTGCCATCGACTATAATCGCTAGACCTCCCCCGAAGCCCGTAATCTTCTCATCTCCCCCGCAAGCTGGAGGCCCATTATTCCCTTGCATAAATTCTCCCATTTCACGTGTTGATTTGCGATCGCAGGCCGAAGTATATGTCTTATTTTGTGCAATGAGCGAAGCAGCAGGTGAAGCCGCATCCATTCTAAGAAATGAAATTAGTTCTCCTTCGGGTCCACAAACGGCTACAGCCATTGACTTGTTTATTTTTTCTGCTTCAGCTGTTATGGCTTTGATTAGTAGCTTTGTTTCCTTGGCGCTGACTTTGTTAAGGGCATCTCTAAAAGTTTTAAATCTTGTTCCTTAAAAAATCGGCTGTATATCCTTTTCCCTTCTTCGCCATTTCTTCAGGCGTGCCTTCAAACAAAAGATACCCGCCATTTTTTTCTCCACCCTCAGGCCCAAGGTCAATGATCCAATCGGCACACTTGATTACTTCTAAGTTGTGTTCGATCACGATTACGGTGTGACCTTCATCTACCAAAGCGTTGATGGCCTTCAATAATTTCGAAATATCATGGAAGTGCAAGCCGGTAGTGGGCTCATCAAAAACAAAAAGAATGTGGTCGGAGTTGTCAGAAGAATTTTTACCGAGGAAGGAGGCGAGCTTCACGCGTTGCGCTTCACCACCAGATAATGAGTTGGATGATTGGCCTAATTTTACATAGCCAAGCCCAACTTCAAACAGCGGTTTGATGCGCTCGTAAACCGGTTTCTTGTCTTTGAAAAATTCAAGACCTTCTTCCACCGTCATGTCCAGTACATCTGCAATGGATTTGCCTTTGTGTTCTACCTCCAGCACTTCTTGCTTAAATCTTTTTCCGTGGCAGCTTTCGCAGTCCAGAAAAATATCGGCCATGAATTGCATCTCTACTTTTATTTCGCCTTCGCCTTCGCAGGTTTCGCAGCGGCCACCTTCTACGTTGAAAGAGAAGTGGGAAGGCTTATAACCTCGCTGCACTGAAAGCGGCTGATCGGCATATAAATTACGGATGGCATCGTAGGCCTTTACATAACTGATGGGATTGGAACGTGAAGATTTTCCGATCGGGTTCTGATCTACAAATTCAATTTGCTTGATCGTGTTAAAATCCCCCGTCAGTTGATCGTACTTGCCTGGAGTATCACCAATATTACCCGTCAATCGACCAAGTGCCGGATACAATACTTTTTTGATCAAGGTGGATTTTCCCGAACCGCTTACGCCCGTTATTACTGTTAGTACCCCCAAAGGGAATTTTACTTTTAGGTTTTTCAAATTATTTTCGCGCGCGCCCATGAGGGTGAGAGAATCTTTCCACTTTCTGCGCAAAGCTGGAATTGCAATTTTTTCTTTGCCGCTTAAATAATCGGTGGTATGCGAATGGACCTTGCTATTCTCTTTAATGTCTTTGATGGTGCCTTGAAAAACCAAGTGCCCACCGTGCGAACCTGCATCCGGTCCGATATCAATGATCTGATCTGCTGCGCGCATGATTTCTTCTTCGTGTTCTACCACAATCACGGTGTTGCCCATATCCCGTAAGGATTTTAGCACTTCTACCATTCGTGCAGTATCGCGCGGGTGAAGACCTATGCTAGGCTCATCCATGATGTACATCGAGCCAACGAGCGCACTACCTAACGAAGTGGCTAATTTGATTCGTTGAAATTCCCCCCCCGACAAGGTAGAAGTAACTCTATTGAGGGTGAGATAACCCAACCCTACTTTTTCCATGTACTCCAGGCGCGATTTAATTTCGGTAAGAATACGCTCTGAAACTTTTTGTTCGTAAGCAGGCAGTTTCAATTTTTCAAAAAATACCACCGCATCTTCAATCGGCATCAGAACTAAATCAGTGATGGACGTATCAGCAATTTTTACATAAGCTGCATCTTTACGCAGCTTCGTTCCACGGCAATCGGGGCAGGTGGTTCTTCCGCGAAAGCGAGAGAGCATCACACGATATTGGATCTTATGGGTTTTGGTGGCGAGGTAACGAAAGAATTCGTGGAGGCCGTCAAAGTGTTCGTTGCCATTCCATAGCAGGTCATATTGCTTACGGCTTAATTCGCCTATTGAGCGATGCACCGGAAAATCAAACTTGATTCCATTTTTCAACAACGGTTTTGCCCATTCACTCATTACCTCACCGCGCCACGGGGCAACGGCACCTTCAAATACCGAAAGGCTTTTATCAGGAAATACCAAGTCTTCATCGATGCCTAAAATTTTTCCAAATCCTTCACACGTTTGGCAGGCACCAAATGGATTGTTGAAGCTGAATAAATTTACAGATGGTTCTGTAAAATTGATGCCATCTAACTCGAAACGATCTGAGAAACTCTTTTTGGGTAAACCTTCCACATACACCAAACAATCGCCATGACTTTCAAAAAACGCGGTCTGTACAGAATCTGAAAAACGGAAGGTTAGATCTTCATCGGTTGCGTTTACTGCTGCGCGGTCGATCAATATTTCCACCTCACCTACCTCACTCCCAGCCCCTCTCCCGAGGAGAGGGGAGGAGTTTGTTTTTAATGTGGACTTCTTTTTTGGTTTTTCTACCGATTTTGTAACTAGCAATGTGCCGATAACCTCTTCAATGAATTTTACTTCACCATTGATTAATACGCGAGCAAATCCTTTGCTCAACAATAGATTCAGTTCATCGGCCAGCTTCCGTCCCTTTTCTACTTTTAGTGGACAGGCAATCATCACTCGTGTACCTTCTTTTTGCGTGTTGATATACGCTACAACATCGGTAACAGTATCGCGCTTTACCGCTACCCCGCTAATTGGCGAATAGGTTGTGCCGATGCGTGCAAACAAAAGTTTTAAGTAATCATAAATCTCGGTGGTAGTGCCAACGGTGGAGCGCGGGTTTCGCGTATTTACTTTTTGTTCGATAGCGATGGCGGGCGATACTCCGCGGATGTAGTCCACCTCGGGCTTTTCCATGCGCCCTAAAAACTGGCGGGCGTACGAACTCAAGCTCTCCACATACATACGTTGGCCTTCAGCAAATAGCGTATCAAATGCAAGGGAAGACTTTCCAGAGCCAGACAATCCGGTAATTACCACCAATTTGTTTCTTGGAATGGCCACGCTCAGGTTTTTAAGATTGTTTACCCTAGCCCGCTTAATGATAATGTATTCTTTTGGATCGAGGTCGTCTAAAAAAGAATCGTTGAAGGTATTGTTCATCAGAAAACGCAAAAGTAAAAAATAGACAAGCCTTGTCCTACGTTTGTTCCAATCTTACTTAGTAAGCTCGCTATCATTTTTTGCCACCAATACACGAACGAATAAATCCCGGAGGATAGATGGTGTAATTAAAAAACACCATCTGAACCTATAGTGTTTCATTACCTTAACTGGGATTAGGCAACCTTTAGATCTTGGCGTTTCGCCTTTTGCGACTTTGCATGAAAAATTAAAAACCAGGCGTAACTCTGGATGTTAAAACTAAGAATTGGCTAATTGTCGAAATCCGGATCGTAGCTAGCCTCTTTTGTGCCATCGCCATCTCCTTCCGCATCAAAATCATCTGCGTCCCCAGCTGCCTCAAAGTCATCATCGCCAGCAACAGGCTTAAGGTCATCATCATCCCCTTCAAACTCCTGCTTTTTGCCCGATTCTACGTCATAGCCGCCATCACTGTTTTTTGTGGCTGGCACTTTAACTAAAAACACCGCATCTTCTGTCTCCAGCGGAAAAACAAAAATTGGCTCCTTTTTAGCATTCATGATTCGGGAGATGCTTGCTTCATAGCCGTTGGGATATTGTTCGCGCATTAGGTCGCGCAGATCTTCCGACAGGTTTTCAAGACTTTTGATTACTCTTTTCTTTGTAACGGCCATAAATTGTTGAGGTGTTTGAAAAACGGTTCAATTAGCGAAAGAAATTATACAACAGGCAAGAATTTCGTTACTTTTTTTTGCGTTTTCGAAAAATAGTACTATTTTTCAATTCTAATAAAATTTAAACTAACCCACACACTATCGAACGACATCTTTACGTTACTTAAACGCAAGACGATGATTGACAGCAGATCTAGCGACAGCCACTTGGTTTCGCTCTATCAAACCGGTAACGAAGAGGCGTTCGAAATGCTACTTCACAGACACAAATCCCGTATTTATACGGCCATTTATTTAATAGTGAAAGATCGCTATGAAGCTCAGGATTTGCTTCAGGACACCTTTATAAAGGCGATCAACACCATTAAAGGAGGTCGATATAATGAAGAAGGTAAGTTCCTTCCTTGGATTTGCAGAATAGCACACAACCTAGCTATCGACCATTTCCGTAAGAGTAAACGCCACCCGGAGGTAACGTTGGAGGACGGAAGTAGCGTATTTGATTCTATGCAATTTGCAGAAGAATCGTACGAAGACAAGCAGTTGTTGCGGGACACACGGTCACGCATGCGCGATTTGATAAAAGAATTACCTGCAGAGCAAAAGCAGGTGCTGATTATGAGGCACTATTTGCAAATGAGCTTTCAGCAGATTGCAGAACGCACGGGGGTGAGTATAAACACGGCACTGGGGAGAATGCGCTATGCGTTGATCAACTTAAGAAAGAAGATGATTAAAAATAATATAGCCTATGATAAAAACTTTTACCCAGAACGATCTGATCAGGTATTTGTACCACGAGACCTCGGAAGAGGAGACCAGAGAGATTAACAAAGCACTATTGTGTGATAGTTTGTTGCAAACTCAGTGGAAAGAACTGCACTCTAGTAAAAAATCTTTGGATGCAGCCCATTTACAACCCTCTGCCGATGTAGTGCTGAATATTCTCGGCTACTCGCGCGGAATGCAAAAGCATCGATAGTTCCAACGCATTATTAAAGTCTTCTGCCTTATGCTAGTGGGGTAAAGACTTTTTTTGCTTTTGGCCGGTCCCTTTCTACATCCCATCTTGTCCAAATTACAATACGTTCAACTTTTTTAGGCGGGAGAGCATCGCTTTGAATATTATTGCATCATGAGTACTGAAAAATTTCTTTCGATTATGTTGGTGCTGCACATTGCGGGCGGCACTACGGCACTGATTAGTGGTTTGGCAGCAATGCTTACTACCAAGGGCAGTAAAGTCCATCGCCTTGCCGGCAAAATTTATTTTGTGGGAATGACAGCGGTGTTTATTGGCGCGGTGGTGGTGGCCATTGGTCATCGAAATGATTTTTTGTTGATGGTTGGGTTTTTTAGCTATTATTTAACGGTACGCGGTTATCGTATCCTCTCGTTGAAAAAATTAGACCGAGGGCAGAAACCTGTTGCGCTGGATTGGCTGATCGTTTCTGTATCTGCGATTTTTATTTTGGCATTGTTTGGCTATGGAATTTGGCTATTTCTAAAAGGGAGCGGAATGGGTGTACCTGCGGTTGTCTTTAGCGCGGTTGGGTTCTCTTTTCTGTTTGTAGATGTAAAGAATTTCATTACACCCCCTAAAGAAAAAATGCACTGGTGGTTTACGCACATTAGCAGCATGGGAGGAAGCTATATTTCAGCAACTACCGCCTTTGTGGTTGTAAATATACAGTTACCTGAACATGGCTGGGTGTTGTGGGTCTTGCCAAGCGCCATTGGAGGGGCATTGATTGCAATAACAATCAAGAAATACAAGCGGAGATTTCGCGCGATAGAAAAAATTTAAATAAACTTTGCCACTTCTTCTACCAGCTCTTTAGATTTGAGGTTGTGTCCTAAGCCTGTTGTGCTAATAAGCTTTGAATTTTCCCAGATCGCATTCATATTCACCGCTGTTTGAAAAGGGGCTTCTTTGTCCTCTGTGTCATGAATGATTAAGCCCTGAAGCTGTAATGATTTACTAAAATCTACCATCTTGAAGTAAGAAGGGGGATGACCAATGGTTTTAATAAAGTAATCAGTAATTAGTTTTATTGTTTTCTTTGATAAGCCCAACATGTTTTGATAGTAGTTGAAAAAGAATTCCACTTCGCCCGGTGCTGCCATTACTACCAACTTGTTCACCAACAGGTGAGGCAAGCGATGAAGCGTATAAACCGAAGCAAACCCGCCAAAAGAGTGTGTGAGGATAGCGTGCAATGATTTGTGCTCAATAATAAATTGCTCAATCAACCCGCTATAATGTGGCAAGTTTAAAAAATCTCCTTCCGATAATCCATGGCCAGGGGCATCTAACGAATAAATAGTAAACTCTTCCTTTGATAACCGATTGATCACATACCTCCACCAATAACTATGACTTTGCCAACCGTGTAGCAAGAGAATTTTCTTTTCGCCTCTACCCCAGCGGTAGGCTTGTACCTTTTTACCGGCATAGTCAATGGAAAATTTTTCATCCGATTGATTCAAAAATTCAAGTTGATGAGGTTTCATCTTGATTCTGCGCGGCCAACAAAATAGTTCAAAGCCTTTTCGCGCTGCGAATGTGGGCGCTATTACGGCCAGCGTGTTGATGTAAAAACCGATGGACCGAAGGAGTATTATATTCATGGATTTTTATTCGGAAAAATTAAACTTTTATTTCTTCAATCATTTTTTCTAAATGTAAAATCACCATTCGGATGTCGTGATTGGTTCTGGAAAGTTTGCTCATCATAATGGCGCCCTCTAAGCTGGCAATCATAATGGTGGCATAATATTCCTTCTCGATATTCTTTTTGATTTGCGAAAATTTCTGTCCGTTACTTAAAATTGTTACGATTGATTCTTTCAATACTTCTAAAATGGTGTACGCCTTTTTTCGTAAGTGTGGACTTTGATCGTCTGCTTCAATAGCGGCATTCATGAGCGGGCAACCGCCTTTGATCGGTGGTTTTGTTATGTACGATTCAAAAAAATGAATAATGGCTTTCAGTTTATCAATGGCATTATTTTGCTGTTTTATCTCTGTTTTCAGTTTTTCAAACATCACTCCTGTTAAGTAGACCAAAGATTGCTCTTCCAACTTTTCTTTATTCTTAAAATGTCGATATATCGCGCCTTTGGTAAGGCCGGTTGCTTCTGTAATATGACTGATCGAAGTAGCCTTATAACCCTGAAGGTTAAACAGGTTGCCCGCATGGTGCAGGATAGCTCCCTTTGTTTCGATAGGATTGCGCATGGCGCAAAGGTACCGATCGGTATCTATAAATAAAAGTTATTACCGCGGCAGGGATTGAGCGCATGTTTGAGCCCGAAATGGTTCCTATAGCTATCGGGTGTGCGTGAGGTGGCGAGTAGCGAAAGCCTGCCTGTCCGGTAGGCAGGCTCGGCAGCCGCCCAAAAATCTATTTTGATTGAAGGTGTTTCGGCACCCACCATTTTTCTAAAAAGGAAAAACCAAATTCGAGCGTGAGTGCAAGCGCGGCTGCGGGAATGGCTCCGCGCAAAATCAATTCGGTGCTGTTGAGGGCAAGGCCGGTAACAATAAATTCGCCTAGGCCACCGGCACCAATAAACGCTGCGAGTGTGGCAGTGCCCACGTTGATCACCGCTGCCGTACGGATGCCCGCGAGGATAGTGGGCATAGCCAACGGAAATTCTACGAGCTTCAATTTTTGAAAACGGTTCATGCCAATACCATTGGCAACGGTTTTTAAAAGCGGGTCTATCGACTGCAAGCCGGTGAGTGTATTGCGTAAAATGGGGAGCAGCGCATATATAAACAAAGCAACTATGGCGGGAAGGGTGCCTATACCAAAGACGGGTATGAGAATGGCGAGCAGTGCAATGGAAGGAATGGTTTGAAGTAAGCTGGTAAAGTACAAGACGGAAGCAGAAATGCGCGGACGCCAATGCAACCAGACGCCCAACGGCACGGCTACCAAAATGGCGATGAACAATGCGGAGAACGTAAGAAGCAAATGCGTGGCAGTTTTGCTAAGCACATCTGCGGTGATGGAAGCGGTTTTGATTTTGGTGGACGCAATGGAAAGTTCGCTGATCAAAAATTGGGTAGCCACTTCGGCAAATGTTTTTTTCTGGTAGAGCACCGCTGCGTTCATGGCTTGCATGTTGGACTCAGAGATTTTTCCATCGAGTTTTGTTAAGATTTTTTTTATGCGGTCGTCTACACTTTTTGAATAGAGCGAAGTTGCTTCGTAGGATGGAAAAAAGTTTCGGTCGTCTCGCAGAACGGTGAGGTTATATTTCGGAATTTCGCCATCGGTGGAGTAAGCATCCGTGACGTCTATCTTCTGTTGCGCTAGTGCTTGGTAGGCAAGGCCATGCTCAAGCCCCACGGCTGGTTGCGGCAGTGAATAGTTTGCTTTGAGATTGTCCCATCCATCTTGCCGTTTGAGAAACTCGTAACTCAATCCGAATCGCAAGGAAGGGTTTTTGATGAGATCAGAAATAGTGGTGAGGGTTAATTGCTCACTTAATTCCTTTCGGCAGACGAGTGTATATGAATTGTTGAACCCGTAAGGCGCAGCAATCTCGAGTTTAAATTGGGTTTGTAAAGCTGAATTAATTTCAGGGTAACGGAGTTGAGTTTGTTTTAGGATTTCGGCAGAGATGGTGCCGCTGTACTCGGGATATACATCAATGGCATTGTTTCGCAATGCTTCGAAGCAAACCAAGGTGCCGCCTAAATTATACTTTCGTTGAACGGTATAGCCTTCGCTTTCAAAAAGTTGAGAAATAATCTCGCTAAGGATGTAGCCTTCATTAAAATGCTTCGAGCCCACGCGGATGTTTTGGGCTGAACCCGCGAGCGCAGAGAAAATCAGTATAGTGGTTAACAGCTTTCTCATCCGAGGGATGCATCAATCAAATCTTTTACTGCTTGTGTGGCAGGTTGGCTCAACACTTTTTCGGTAGTATCGAATTGTTGGACTTCCCCCTTGTCCAAAACTACGATGTAGTCGGCAAGTTTTTTGGCTTCGCGCATGTCGTGCGTCACTAGCAAAATGGTTCGCGGCTCTACTTGTTGCAACTTTAAAATCTCGTGCTGAATTTCTTGTCGGGTGATGGGGTCTAATGCACCCAGTGATTCGTCCATCAATAAAATCGGTGGGTTTAAAAATAGAGCGCGACAAATGCCCACGCGCTGCTGCTCGCCTCCGGATAATTCGTACGAATATTTCTTCTTAAATGATTCCGGCAGGCTAACTAATGCCATTAACTCATTTATTCTATCTCGGGAATTGATTTTTGTAGATGTAATTCTTCCGGCAATTGAAATATTTTCGGCAATTGTCAGATGAGGGAACAACCCGGTGCCTTGCACCATGTAGCCCATCCGTAACCGAATTGCGTTGACTTGTTCGTAGTCAAAGGCTTCTCCAAAAATAGTTACTTGGCCAGAAGTCGGAAGGACTAAGCCGTTTAGTGTTTTTAATAAAGTTGACTTTCCGCTTCCGCTCTTTCCAATGATGGCGGTGGCTTTTTTCTCTTCAAAGGAAACGGATACATTGTTGAGCACTGTCTGCCCATTGTACGAATGACTTACACGGTTTAACTCAACAGTTTTCACAATAGGCAAGATAGGGGGATAACAGCAAATGCCAATAACTTAAGCTATCTATACATTACCGAAGAGGCGCTAAGGGTGCAAAGGTGAACGCTCCTTCTGTTTGTTCTATTGATCTGAAACTTTAATTCCCAAAAATCCATATCTTGACTCGCTAAATAAAGTTTTTATGCAAAATCCATTTTCATTGGAAGGCAAGGTGGCCTTGATCACAGGCGCCTCAAAAGGTATTGGTCAGGCTATTGCGGAGTTCTATGCTGCCGCGGGCGCAAAAGTGGTAGTCAGCAGTCGAAAGCAAGATGCGGTAGACGTAGTGGCTGCGGAAATTAAAGCAAAAGGTTTCGAAGCCACAGCTATTGCTTGCCACATGGGCGATATGGTCGATGTGGGTCGATTGGCAGAAGCAACAATTGCCAAATATGGCACCATTGATATTTTGGTAAACAATGCAGCCGTGAATCCAATATTCGGTCCTGTAGTAGATACAAGTTTAGAAGCTTTTGATAAAATTATGGCGGTGAATGTCAAAGGGCCTTTTGAACTGGCCAAGAAAGTTTATCCTATACTAAAAGCAAAAAAATCTGGAAGTGTAATCAACATTAGCTCAATCGGTGGCTTGCGACCGGAACACGGGCTTGGTATTTATAGCATGAGTAAAGCTGCGTTAATTTCATTGACAAAAGTTTTTGCCAAAGAGTGGGGCGATGACAACATTCGTGCAAACGTGATTTGCCCCGGGCTGATCAAAACAAAATTTAGCGAAGCGCTTTGGAGCAACGACAAAGTAATGGCCATGATGATGAAAGTATTGCCAATTAAACGTGTGGGCACTCCTGAAGAGATTGCCGCACTGGCACTTTACCTCGCTGCAGATTCTTCTGCCTATTGCACGGGAAGCGTGTTTACGGCTGATGGAGGATTTACGATTTAATCGATAACCCGAGGTCAACAATCCATACAAAGACAAGACAGCGGCATATACTATCAACTATGGCCTTCTCACTACTTTGTACCCTGCACGTTTGTAGACTAGGCTAGCTTAGTTCTTTTTCTTTTTGAAGAAGTTATTCAGTTTGTTTTGCAGTGCATCTTTCAACGGAGCTGCCTTTGTGGTATCGATTTTTGTAGAGTCTTTCTTGGCACCTCCGCCTAAAATATCACCTAAAATGTCCTTGGCGGGAGAACCTTTGATTACGTCTTGCAGCACTTCCTTTCCCTTTTCTTTTGCTGCGTTCGTCACCGCCTCTTTCACTTGCTCCTTTTGTTCTTTCATTAGCAAAGTGATTTTTGGTGAACTGAATAGTCCCGTCAATCCGATTGTGACCGGAATTTCAGAGGTCGAATTTTGTGACCCCGTTTGTTGGTTAAGGAATCCTTGAAATTGTGACCCCAATTGTCCTACGGGCACCATCATTCTGAGACTGTAATCAATAGATTTATCCAATCCGCTGCTGCCGCTGATCGTTGTCACATAATTACCAAATTTTACATTGAAGGGTTGCACACTCAATCTGCCATCTTTAATTGATGCAGACATGAGTACATCTTGCAAGGTCACGTTGTCGGTGTTGTTGAGCTTTGTTAAAGAAGTAATGCTTGATACTAGATTTGATTTGGTCAAAGTTGCAGCTGCAATTTTAATCAACCCAGCACCCGCCACCGTGTTCATTTTTGGCATCATATCTTGACCCAACTCTCCGTTGATTTTGAAATCCGTTCCGAACTTACCACTCACAAGCCCAGCAATGGGCGCATACGTCTTGATAACTGAAAAAGAGTTGGCGGCTTGTTGAATGGAAAGGTTCTCAATTTTCAATGCCAAATCATAGGTAGGATGATTTACGTCTTTGGTATTGTAAGACCCGCTCACGCCAAATGCTCCACCGAGCATGTTGAACTTAACTCCACTCAAATTGGCGATGCCATCTTTCAGCACGACATCTCCATTCGCGTTGGTCATGGTATACTCCATAATCTTTACTGTTTTGATATCAGAGTGTAATACAAAATCAATGTTTTGAGGAATGGGGATCACACCAAAAGAGGCTGTGTCTTTCTTTACAGGTTCTTTTGATTCAGTCATGAACTCGTTTAAGTCAAATAAATTCGAATTGAAATTTACATTTCCTTTGATTGTCTCCTTCCCGAAAACAAAACCAATGTAATTACTCACCGATCCATCCACACTAAAATCACTTTTGCCAACGATACCACTCGTGTTTTTCAATTCAATTTTTTGTGGATTAAAAGAAGCTTCCGCTTGGGAGATTTGCACGGCATACGGCAGCGTTTTGGAACTAAACTTAAAGTCCTTTAATGAAGCCGAGCCACTCGTTGGCAATTTGTCGTAGCGCTTTGCAGTCACATCGGAGAACGTTCCCTTGGTTTCAATATCGGCTTTTACCTTACCGGCTAGGGTCATCCCCTCCAAAGGAAAGATTTTGGTCATTTTTTCAATGTCAATTCCGCCCTTGGCTTTAATATCCCACGTATAATCATCTAAATTTTGTAACATAACATCAGCAGTGAATTTTTCTCCCTCCATCAACATATTAAAATCATTGATGCGGATAACCGTTTCAGCCATTTTACCCGAAGTGTTTTTAACAGTCGATGTAAAGCGCAAATCTTCTAGCGGCAAGGGGAACTGAGAGGCCTTAACATAGCCACCCGTTAGCGACATGGTTACATCAACTGCTGGAATAACTTTCCTAATACTATCATAAACTCCGTTCGCCTTTGCATTTACTTCAAAGGTTCCTTTCATTTCAAGTCCTTGCATTGGCACTATCTTCATCAACTCCGCCAAATTCAATTTTGCTTTTACCTCTGCATTCATGCGATAATCTTTTAAGTTCTCAATCAGCATGCGCGCATCCACAGGGTTAGCGCCTAGATCAAGGTGTAGTTTTTTTAAATCAACAACAGTATTAGCAATCACTCCGGTCTTATTGTCGATGACCAAATCCATGTTGATGTTATTGACGGGGGTTGGAAGATCAGGGTATTTAAACATTGCATCTTTAACAATCAAACCAACATTGAAAGCAGGCATTTGGGTTTCGTTGTAGATGCCTTTTACAAAACCATTAAAAATGAGATCTCCTTTGGTTTCGATTTTTGCAAAATCCTTTGTGTAAACTCCTGGAACCAACGACAATAAACTCTTAAATGTGTTTTCAGGGCTTGAAAATAAAATGTCCATATCGTAGGCATTCTCATTTAGTTTTACCCAACCATTTGCACTTAATACAAAGTCATTGAGGGTGGATTTGTTCTCTTTAAAGGTGTACTTAGTATAAGCTTCACTCACACCAATAAAGGCATCCACAACCGCGTGCTTGTTACTTAAAAATTCGGTTCCTCCGTAGGCCACAGTAAGAGAGTCTGCCGTGGTTTTTGTCTTTAGTTCAAATTCCAGTTCATTAAAATCTCCACTACCACTATGATCAAGGTCTTTTATAGACATAAAGTAGACAAGCGATTCATCGTCATAAACCAACTCACCATTTACCACTTCCCAATGATCAATCCCAAAAGAAAACTGGCTAGGCTCTTGAGTTTGTTGTTTCACCGTGTCCGTGGATGGAATAGCAATGTCATAATTGGCTCGACCGTCTTTCAACACTTTCACATTTATTCGGGGATGAATCAACGTGACTCCCTTAATGCGCAGTTGGTTTCCAAAAATAATATCTTTCAAATTTATCTCTACTTGAAATTCATCAACTACAAACAAATGAATACCTTCAAATGGCGCGCGGTTGAACACTCCTAATTCCTTCACCTCCACAGTCATGTTTGGAAAGTTACTGAATACAGAAAGGCTAAAATTATTGACATCAAAAACAACATCCGCATTCACGCTTTTGGCGATCTCCTTGTCAATGGCAGCTTTGATATCATCTTTAAAAACGATCGGCAAAATGACGGCCGAAGCAATGAGCACCACCAGAAAAATACCAACACCGACCAACATTCTTTTTACAATTTTCATAGGTAAATCATTTGAGATTCAAAATTAACAAATCAGAAAGGAAAGGAAGTTAAATCCCTCTATGACAACGAAAGGGAATCAAAAGTATTTTAACATCAGGGTAACAATGATCTTTTTCAGTTTAGAATTGAAGGGCGGATAAAGAAAACTGATGGACGAAAAACGGCTCATCTGTTTCAGAATGGGTTTTTGATTTGAGAATTCTAGAAAACCATAATACCCGTGCGACTTGCCTATTCCACTGTTGTTCACCCCTCCGAAGGGCAAGTTGGCATGGGCAAACTGGATCACACATTCATTGATACAAACAGAGCCCGCAGAGGTTGCCGAAACAAGTTTATTCTTGAAGGCGTTGCTATGACTGAATACATATAGCGCCAATGGTTTTGGTTTGCCATTGATCAGCTCAATTACTTCTTCTTCGTTCGAATAGCTAATAACCGGGAGAATCGGGCCAAAAATCTCCTCTTCCATGATTCTGGAGTTAGTAGAAACATTGGACAAAATAATGGGATGGATAAAATTGGCATGTGCATTTACCTTCCCGCCCATTTCAATTGTCGCACCTCCCGAAACCGCATCGGACATCAGTTCATTCAGCCTGTTAAAATGTTTTTGATTGACAATCCGTGCATAACTAGAGCTATTCTCGTCAATCTTTCCATTTTCACCAAACAAGTTCAGTACTTCTTCTTTCAGCGCGCTAATAAATTTTTCTTTTACATTTTCATTTACGAGAATATAATCTGGCGCAATACAAGTTTGACCGTTGTTTAAAAACTTACCAAAGGCAATTCGCTTGGCTGCATCGCCAATGATGGCAGAAGAATCAATGACGGTTGGAGATTTGCCGCCTAGCTCTAACGTAACCGAGGTTAAATGTTCGGCAGCAGCTTTCATCACAATTTTTCCCACCGTTGGGCTGCCGGTAAAAAAGATGTGATCAAAAGGTAGTTTTAAAAGATTAGAAGACACCCCTACACCTCCCTGAATAACTTTTACCACTTCTTCTTTAAAAAACTCCGCCATTAGTTCCTCAATAAGCGCAGATGTGTTTGGTGTCATTTCAGACGGTTTGATAATGGCGGTGTTACCCGCTGCCAAGCACGAAATAAGCGGCCCCAAACACAAGATGAATGGATAGTTCCATGGCGCTATAATCAAGCAAACGCCTTTGGGCTCAAAAACAATTTTTGATCGAGTCCCCAAATAGGTCAATGGCGCATCCACCTTTTGCGGAGCGGTCCATTGATCCAAATTTTCAATGGCCTTGCGAATTTCACTGAGCACTGGGTATATTTCTGACAGATCAACTTCAAGCAAAGGCTTTCCAAAATCGCGATGGATGGCCTGACCTATCTTTTCGCGATTTGCCAAAATAAAGGCGGAGAATTCGCGCAGCATTTTTTTTCGCTCCTTTATTGGCTGCAACCGTTGGGCAAGGCTCTGGTGCTTTTGCTTTTGGAAGAATGTGATGATTTCTTCCTTTTCAACCGAAGGGAACTCTTTTGTCATTTTTAAGGCGTTTTTCACAAGTTATTCAAAATTTAGTGATGGGGCGCTCAACTTTTTTCGGGGAGCGCTTGTCTAATGTTACCGAATTGTTACTTTTATATTAACAATTCGGTAACATTGACATAACATGGCCAGGCATCTTTTACTTTTCCTCGTTTTTGCCCCAATATTGGGGTTCTCACAAGGAAATCTACTGCCAAAATTTATTGAGACAACTCCGGAAGGAAATCTGAAACTGGCTCACGTAACGTTGGGTAATTTTCTTGCGGCTCAACAAGAAAAAATGTGTGCTGCAAAAAGCGATGTCAAATTCTTGAAGTCGATGGTAAACGAAGCACATAAAAAATTTCTTAAGTCATACAAATCCTATTCACGGTTTAATGAGCTATTTGAAACCGGACATTACGATTGTCTTACAGGAACCGCTTTCTTTAGCTTAGTACTAGAATCCCTTCAATTTGACTACAAAATTATTGAAACCAACTACCATATCTTTCTGCTGATCGAAACAAGAGAAGGTAACGTGCTTTTGGAAACGACCGATCGTCTTTTCGGCTTTAAGACGCATCCACAAGAGGTAGCAAAAAGTCTAGATGCGTACCGGAAAAATCAATTGACAAGCACCTCGTCTCAGAATAGAACCTACTATCGTTACCAAGTAAATCTGTTCAGGGAAGTTAAGTCAAATCAGCTAACGGGTCTGCTTTACTTCAATCAGGCCGTAGTTGCTTTCAACAACCACGAATGGATCGCTTGTGTTGATCGTTTAGAAAAAGCTAAGTACAACTACGACAATCCTCGCGTGGAAGAGCTTTCAGAAATATTGGCAAACTCCATTGCCTTTAGTAATCTGGATGAAAAAGTAAAACAGAGCTTGCTAATTCAGCTTGGACAGCTAGCCACCGAATTTCAGATTTTGGCTATTCGTTAGTTCGCCAATATTCGCAATTCCACGCGCCTATTCATGTTATGGGAGGCTTCCGTGTTTTCGCGGCTAATTGGAGAAGTGCCACCAAATGCTTTCGTCTTAACCCTTGTTTTGTCAGATCCTTTTAAGATCAAGTAGGATTTTACCGCATCCACTCTTTTTTGCGAAAGCTCCATGTTCAATTTAGGATCGCCTTTTATATCGGTGTGACCTTCCAATTGAATAATCATTTGCGGATTGTCTTTCAACATCTTTACTACTTCATCCAACTCCTGATGAGACTGAGGTGAGATACTTGCCGTACCCACAGTAAAAATCAGGTTGTCCAAAAGCATCGTGTTTCCAATCCGGTGCGTGGTCTCAGCATTTTCTGCCACACTACCTGGCAGCGCCAATTCAATATCCTTAACAACTCGTCTATCTTTCGCTTCTGTAGGATCCAATAAATACTTGGAAGGAGCATAGCCTGGCGCTTCTATTTTCAAAGAGTACTTTTCCCCTTCAAAGAGTGGAAAAAGAAAAGATGATCCGTTGAGAAAGCCTACAACATTTCCGTAGGGTTCGCTCTGGTAAGAAATTTTCGCCATCACCGGTTCTTTGGTGGTCGCATTAATAATTTTTCCTTGAGCATAAATCAGCGTATCTACTTCTTGGGTGTGACCTGCGATCGCCCACGCTGAAAAACAAATTGCCAAAATGAATTTAATCATACTACTAGAGCTTAATGATCTTAAATTCTACCCTACGATTTTTACTGTTCCCCGCCTTTGTGTTGGTGTTGTCAATCGGCTTCGTTTCTCCGAAGAATGTGGTTGTTATCCGCGCCTTAGCCGCGCCTTTTTGGATGAGGTAGTTTGTAACTGATTTTGCTCTTCGCTCAGACAATTTCATGTTGTAATCATCAGGTCCGATGTTATCGGTATGTCCAGCTATTTCTACCTGCATAGCTTGTCTTTCGTTCATCAACCCAACAATCCGGTTTAACTCAGGAAACGATTCTTCCGACAGTTGAGAAGAATTGAAAGAGAAGAAAATATTATTTAATGGAATTTTCGCATTTTCGGCAATAGGAGTGACTTCAATTGGCTGCATTTCCACAGGCTTGCCTTCAGTGATTGCTCCGTCTACCGGAGACAATTTGATATCCTGACCAACAGGCCCGTAAGCAATTTTTCTTAAATCAAGGTTTTGATTGGATGAAAGGTGATCTTTTGCTTCTGCTCGTACTCCATACATTTTACCTACCGGAAGTTGTATCTCATATTCTCCTGTAACAGGATTAGATTCCGTTACCCCCACTTCTTTGCCATCGGGCAGGCTTTCATAAATGATTTTTGCGCCAATTGGCTTTCCTGTCTTAGCGTCAATCAATTTACCCTTGACCACCACCACTGGGTCGGGTAACATAAACACTGGCAATTTTAACCTAAAGATGTCGACATCATTTTCGGCAACTCCCTTTGAAAAATAGGCATACTCACTTGTAGAAGGAATATTAAAAAACAGATCATCGAATTTAGAATTTACCTCTGACCCTAGATTTTCTGGCTCGCTCCATTTTATCCAAGTATCATCGAGCCTAACGCTGCGATAGATGTCCGAGCCGCCATAGCCGCTAAATCCTTTTGACGAAAAATAAAGGGTTTTATCATCCGCAGCCAAAAAAGGTGATGCTTCTTCAGATGCTGTATTGATTGTTTTGCCCAAGTTAAGTGGCTCAGTCCAGGCGGAGTCATTTTTGGGAAAACTCACATACAAATCCCTGTCTCCGTTGCTATCTTCTCGTTCGATTGACATCAACAATGCTTTGCGAGTATTACTCAAAAAGTAGTGTGATTTTTCGTTGTAGTTATAATCATTCTCGATTTTGACAGGCTTGGGTGCCGTCCACTCGCCATTTACATTATTGCTAATCGACATACCTGCCAACATTTTTTTGCCGTTGTCGAGGTATTGGTTGCCCAACACCATGATGGCGGCTTTGCCATCGGGTGTTACGGTTGTGATTGCATTAATGAAATTGGGGTATTCATTGTTGAATTTAGGACCCATATTTTGCGCTAAAGTCCATTTGCCATTGGCATCTAATGTAGAATACCAGATATCCTCTTTATCGTTGATGCCACCCACGTTACCCGGATGGTTTCTTCTGCTGAAATATAGGGTTCTGCCATCGGGCGATAAGATTCCATTCAGATCATTGTATTCACTGTTGACATTAGTATCAAGTCGTTCAGATATGATCCCTTTCGCCATTAGCTCGGCAATATTGACGATGGCGGTAATTGGCAGCTTAGAGTCAGCGATGGCTACAGCATCAATCGAAAAATAATCCGCCAGCGCGGCTCCATCAAAATCAAGGCGCAGGGCGCTTACTTTGTATGCGGTCTTTTCAATAACAATGTTCTTCATTCTCCCCTTGAGAGGGATGGTTTGAGGGTTCAACGTCTGCACGAGGTATTCTTTTCCGGCTTCATCGTACAAAAAAACCTTCCACAAGCCGCTGGGGTTATTTGATTCGGCTACCGCAATTTGCTGAATCTCCATAGGGCGCTCAAAACCCAGTTTTATAAATTCCTTTCGCTTTGGCCGATCAGGCGTCCACGCATTGGGGTTCTGGCCTGTTGCGGGCAGCACATTTGGCTTACCCAAAATCTGCTGTGCTGCATACTGCACAGGAGTTAGTTCGCTCGAAAAGTCTATTACCTTGGAGGCCCATTGCACTGTCTGGCATGAGGCTGTAATGCCAAAAGTTAAAAATAACGATAGAAATAGTACATTTTTCTTCATAGGGCATTTAGTAAACTTAGGCACAGCGTATAAAAGGTTAAACTTAGCTAAAAATTGAAAATTCAAGAAAAATGAGGGAAAAAAGAATTAGGTAATACTTCGGCTACTCCATGGAACCTTTATTAAACAGCAGAAAACCTACATGAAGCAATAGACCAAGCGGCCTATTTTTGTCGTCATAGTAATTCAAGCTTAAACTTATAGGGCCAACTGTGCTATGGGCTACCAACCCGGCTGTTGCGGCAAAATAGATTTTTGTAATGTCTTGATTTAGCCTTGCCTGTTGATCGATGCCATTTGAAATTCCAACAAAAGGCTTGAAAGCATATGCTTCCAATCGAAGATCCAAGTTTTTACGAATTGAAAAGACATTTCTCCACCCTCCTGCTACGTAATTAAAAGCCCTGAAATTTTGAAGAAGCAGGGTTCGACTATCTTGCATGGGATTAAATGCCGGAGCATAAATAATAGTGCTGAAGTAATTTGAAAAAGTCGGTTGATTAGAAAATACGCCCTCAAGGTAGTAACCTGAGCTATAGATACCAGTTTTGAAATACTGCTCAAGTGTAATTTTCCCTTGTACCCACGTTCGCTCACTACGGGTTAAATTTTGAATCAGTGAGGTACTGCCGGGAGTCAATTCTTCATCTAGGTCAAACACGTTAATCGAAAACGAATAGGCTCTTCCCTGTGACGCATATTGTTTTCGATTCAATGAATTGGACGACAGCCTTATGCCAGCCCGATAGCCCTTTATTTTAAGCGCATCCAAGGTGTCGGTAGAGATCAATACATCGCCATCGATAAAATTATCGTTGTTGCTGAGGTATGCTCCGTGCAGCACCAACTTGTATTGGTCTCCAATCGGGAAGCCAACATTTACTCCATACCGTCTGTCAACTCGGTCTAAGACAGTTGGATTGAATTTTCTTTGGATGATGTCATCGCCCTGCAGGAAACTCCAACTGTTGAAAACGGCTTCTGGCTCTACGTAGAATTGACCCAGAAACGGAAAATCAAACCGCGTTTTCAGTAAAGCTGATTTGTAAAAATTACCTGCCATGAATTCTGCCGAAAAGTGAGTAAGCGCCCTATTGAAATGGTAATAATTGACCCCTAAAAATATGCTGTTGATATTTCTAGTGGCGATGATCCCGCCAAAATTTACTTGAAAATTATTTTGAGGCCTCTTTGTCAATTTAAAATCAAAATGAGAATTAGTAGTGTACTCAAAGCTTGGAAAAACAGTATTAAAAAAAGGCTCTGAAACTAATTTGTAATACCCCGCTTTAACATCTTCCTCATAAAGTGGGCGTTTTCCACTTTTAAAAAACCTGTTGAGGTATAGCTGTTGGCTTTTTCTAAAACCATCAAATTTGATGTTGTCCACAACAATTGGCGATGCTTTGCTATTAAATCGGTTGCGCGTTTCAGCCATCTCTTCACCTGTTTTTCGATGCATTACTTTGGATTTTATCTCGGCCATTTGCCGAAGGGTTTGCTGATATCCGCTATCAATAATTGCCTTTGCTCTGCCAAACTCAAACACTGAATAATTTTGTAAGTTTGATTGGATATAGATTCCATTTGCAGGCACATCGCTGGGGTTGGATTTATCCAACAACATGTACAAAAGCGATCTTGAAATTAATTTTTCGTCCTCTCCGTAAGGGTAACTACTGAACACCTTGGAAGAAACATTTGAACCAATGATCACGTCTGGATTAAATTCTTTTTCAGCAACGTCAACTGGAAAATTATTGTAGACTCCTCCGTCAAAAAGATACTTACCCTCTATGCGTATAGGATTGTAAAAAAAGGGAGCGGTCTGGGTAGTGCGCAATGCATCGCTCAAGATTCCTTTGCGCAAAACAATCTCCGACTGCGTAAAGATATCTGCGGCCATTGCGCGAAACGGAATCATCAAACTATCAAAATTATTTTTTGCGATAGCAGAAGGCTGGGCTAGCTTTTCTGCCAAGGCAAAATTCAAAGAAAGGTCGCTGGCAATACTGGTGTTGATTAAAAAACTTAATGTGGAATCGAGCGACAAATTCAGCTTTAGAAAGGAAGCATCGTTATCCTTCTTAAAATAGTAGTAATCGCGCCCGCGCTCTGGCCTCCCATTTACCCAGTCGAGAAATTCTTTGGATAGTACTATTTGCTCTATTTGCGCTGGGCTCATGCCTGCTGCATAGCAGCCGCCAACGATACCGCCCATTGAGGTGCCAATCAGATAATCAACAGGAATTTCATTTTCTTCAAGCGCTTTTAGTACCCCAATATGCGCTAGTCCTTTTGCACCACCTCCACTGAGTACTACAGCAACTTTTTGAGAGTAGGCGAAAGTAGTTGAGATCAAAAAGACACCAATGCCAAGCCATGCTTTACTCACGCCACTAAATTTTTTACAGTCAAAGATAGAGAAGTAATCTTTTATCTGCGAATCAGTTACCCGCTACAATTATCTCTTTGTTCGCTTCCGGAAACGGAATTGAGTTCAATCGATTGCTAAAAGTTTTTCTTGCTTTTTGAAATAATTCGCAATGGTCATCTTTGATCGGTTGCGAGGGTGGCAATTCAATTCGAAGCGCATCAATCTGCGTACCATTGCGCCAAAAGCGATAACATAAATGGGGACCGGTTGCGAGACCAGTACTACCGACAAATCCTATTGTCTGGCCTTGCTTTACGCGCGTACCTGCTGAAATACCCGATGCGATTTTAGACATATGTAAGTAGCCCGTGGTGTAAGTTGCATTGTGCCGTATCTTCACATAGTTGCCATTGCTGCTAGTGTACTTCGCCTCCTCTACTGTTCCCTCTCCCACACTTCGGATGGGTGTGCCTGTAGGTGCCGCAAAGTCAGTTCCAAGATGGGCTCTAAACACTTTTGCTACAGGATGAAAGCGATTCAAATTGTAGCGCGAGCTAATCCGTGTGAATTCTATTGGATACTTGAGCAGCGCCTTGCGCAAACTATAGCCTTCCGCATCAAAATAATCTATTCCTTCCCCTTGATCAAATGGAAAGGCGTAATAGCCTTTTTCAAAATGTTCAAAATAAATACCTAAAATCTTCCCAACGCTTATCGGCTTTCCATCTACCAAATTTTCTTCATAAATCAATTTGAATTGATCTCCTTTTTGCAAGCGCTGAAAGTCTACTTGCCAGCCAAAAATGTCAACAAACTTATTGGTAAGATCATGCGAGATATTCATTTCTTCGATCGTCTCCGATAACGAATATTCAATTCTGCCCGAAAGAGTTTTTTCAACCGTAATAACTTCACGTTGGCATATTTCTACTTGCAGCGAGTCTTTCAAATAGAACACGACATAATCTATGTTATTGGGTTCATAGATGAGAGCGCGCGCTGTCTTCAAAGAATCATTTTCGTAAAGGAGTGTGTATTTTTTTTTAGCGCCTACTTTCCTAAAATCAAAAATAGGGCGTGGCAATGAATTTAATTGTTGAAAGACGGGGGGAGCAACATAAACGCTATCAAACAAATCGAAGAAGCGTTGGTTTCTTTTCACTTCATCTTCAATGATTCGTAACCCATTCGCTTGCATTCCATAAACGACCAGTGGCTGAATTTCTCGTTCAACGCACATCGAATCAATACTGCCGGTATTGTCATCAGCCCTCCCAAAGAGTTGAATAGGCGAATCAAAAAAGAATATTGCCCCTAAAATCGAGCAAATTGCTAGAATAAAAATAGTCTTCCTTGAAATTGAGGGTGAAATCAAACTAATTCGATTAAAGTCACTACAAGATTAAAGGAAAAAGAGCAGTTAAAAAAAACAGCTAATCCAGCAAAGCGTTGCGGTTAAATTTGCTTTTGCCTTCATCCAAAAATTTTACAAAATTTTCAGCGCTTAAGTCATAAGGTTTAGGCGAAACCAATACGCGTTCATCAACGCCAACTAAGACGTAAAAGGGTTGCGCGTTATTGTTGAGTTTCGCAATCTGCAAATCAGCATTTTGTTTACCAATTGTCTTTTTCACTTTCTTGTCGTACGATGAGGTATACCATTCACTTTCGGGCAATTCAGTTTTATCATCCACATAAAGTGCTACCACTACATAATCATTTTTTAATCGCTGTAGAACCTGTGGATCGCTCCACACACGCGCTTCCATCTCTCTACAATTGGTGCACCCGTGACCAGTAAAATCTATAAAAAGCGGTTTGTTTTGTTGACGTGCACATGCTATTGCTTGTTTGTAATCGAAGTAGCCATTGATGCCATGGGGCAAATGAAGAAACTCGTCATATTTGGGCGCATCACAGATTTCATTTTGATTTTTGTCCTTACCGGCAGATACCAAATCAAAATCGTGTGTCGACATGGGAGGAAGGTAACCAGCCAGTGCTTTCAGTGGAGCGCCCCACATCCCGGGGATTAGATAGATCAAAAAAGTAAACGTTCCGATTGCTAACGAAATGCGAAGCACGCCCACCGTTTTGTCTTCGGCATCTTTACCCGTATCGCCAGGCATTCTAAAACCTTTCATCAAGTAAATACCAATCAGCGCCACAATCACGATCCAAATAGCAAGATTGATTTCACGATCTAATACGCGCCAATGAAAAGCCTGATCGGCAATGCTTAAAAATTTAAATGCCAACGCAATTTCTACAAAGCCTAAAACAACTTTTACCGTATTTAACCAGCCTCCAGATTTTGGCAACGACTTTAACCATCCCGGGAAAAAAGCAAACAACGTAAACGGAATAGCGAAAGCAGATGCAAAGGCAAACATTCCTAAAATTGGTTTGATACGCTCTCCTCCAGCGGAGGAAACTAAAATGCTTCCGACTAGCGGCCCCGTACAAGAAAAAGAAACGAGCACTAATGTGAACGCCATGAAAAACACTCCCAGCAATCCGCCCTTCTCGGCTTGTTGATCCACTTTGTTAATGATTGATCCCGGCAAGGTGATTTCAAATAATCCCAAGAAAGAAAGGCCGAATACTATGAACACAGCAAAGAAAATCAAATTAGGAATCCATTCTGTGGAGAGATGGTTAGCTGTTTCGGGGCCCATCAACGGAGCGAGTACTGCGCCAATGAGCGAGTAAATAACAATGATGGAAAGACCATAAATAAGTGCTTGCCATTTTGTTCCTTGGCCTGTAAAAAAACTTACGGTCATCGGGATCATGGGGAAAACGCAAGGAGTGAGTAACGCAGCCAAGCCCGCTAGAAAAGCCAACAACATGAATCCCCATAGCGATTTACTTTTTGATTGGTCCATCACTAAGTCAGGATCGAGAATGGGACCTGTAAAAGTTCCAAGTTCGAAGTTCTTGGTTTTGAGTTTTGAGGAATCTGAAGGATCGTTGTTAGTTGTTGGTTGTTGGTCGTTGGTCGTTCCCTGGTGTACTTGATCTTTTAACCTTGAACTTTCAACTTTCGACTTTGAACTTTCGACTTTTATC
>JBBSCN010000024.1:0-25960 GCA_038250265.1 Cytophagales bacterium
ACATGCCGAGAAAAATGGCTCACAATTAATTTTTGCCCGGGCCTTATTCTCTCTTCAACAATATCTCCGTCTTTATATTTTTTTTCCATTGCTAATGTAATTTAACTTATTAACTAATTTGTTTTACTATCCAACGCTTAGCACCAACAACCTTAAAAGGTATAACGAATGCCGAGCCCACCCCAACCGCCATAGAAACCGCGGTTCGATCCAAATTCGATGGAAGGTTGCCAGTCTAACGAGAGATTGATGGGTGCCCTATTAAATTTGTAATCCAAGCCCAAAACCCCATCGATTCCCACAAACGAACCACCCTTATAATTATTATTGTGATTATTATTGTAATTATTGTTCCGATTATAGCCATCATTGTAAAAACCAACGTGCACTCCTGGACCAACATACCATTTCAAACCAGGCGCTCCGACAATATCAAAGTGAAACTCGTAAAGGCCGGTAATTCTTGTACCCCCATTCCAAAAGTAACCGATTCCCTCAAGCGCACGATTGCTAGATATAAAATGCTTTAACGAAATACCAGCACCATCACCCCAAAGCTTGACCCCAAGCGCGGTGGTATAAGTTTGATCCATACTTTGAGATCGTGCAGCTAACACGTTTATGAATAAGAAGCAAACCAATGCCAGATGTAGCTTTTTCATTTTTTTACAATATGTTTTTTTAATTCCTACGATCTGAAAAATAATATCTACAAAGGTGGGCGGTTTAACTTGGTTTCATTTACATCCAAAGAGAAAAGGTTTACATTTTCCATTGTTTTAGTCGCGAGCAACTAATCGGCCAACGCTATCACTTCCAACTCATTGGGTGTCATTCCAAGTTTTGTTTGTAAGTTGTCGAACATTTCCCTCTTGCGACTTTCATCAAAATCTAAATCGCGATCAGTCAATTGCTGAAACCGTGTTTTAAGATTTACTTTCTGTTCTTTCCAACTTGGCATTGATTCCATAAATTGTTGATGCGTAAATACGCGTTTAGTTTAAAGCAATAATTCCATCCTTTGTTTTTCCATGAAGACCGACCACCCAATTGCCAGTAACATATCTAATGCGCACACCTATCAGCTCGTGTGATCTGGTCTTCAGCGTGCACGGTCAACTGAGCACTCGAATCTCATCAATTAATTGATTCATATCGAGCAAGAACTTACGCTTGAACGAAGCCCAACTTATTCTAGTTCTATAATCGCTGAGCCGAACACTCAACTCACGATTTCGCCATCCTAATTCAACTATTTTTTTAGCCATCAGTTCGTTTGCACTTTTACTGCGGCTATACTTCTTTTCCTTAAGCAGGGTAAGCTTCTTATCATTGGCTGATATCTGGCTTTCCGCATTTTTCCTGAACGCCTCAAAACCGGCAGCCGAATCAATCTCTGCTTCCCTATGAATCAGATCCATATCGGCTTCTTTTTTTGCCTCGGTTGCTGATTCCACTTCACTTTGGGCGGTCAAGCCGCTCGGTGTCAATACCCCTACTAGTATTAATAGTATAATGTTCTTCATGACTCCTGTGCTTTTTACCAAAGTAAAGGTGTTCATCTTCCTATCAGAAAGTATTACATACCAAGGTGAATACGTTACATCTTTTACAGATTCGCGTTAGTTTGCCACTAAAGGCCCAGCGTTGCGGTACTTCTTATACTTTTTTCTAATACTTCTCTTATTTAGATCGTTCAATTGGTGGTAGGCATCGCGCACTGCTTCAGGAATGCCCTCTTCGTACCCTAACTTGAAATGTGAAAAGCCATTATATGGAATATCGTTTGCGCTTTCATGCATTTTTATCTGCTTGTCAGTTCCGTCCTCTTTAAAATAGGAAATAAATAAAACGGAGCGCTTCTTTATCAATTGATCCAGTCGTTCGGCAACAATTTTACTACCAACAAAATTTACACATTTCTCTTGAATACTAAACATAACGGTGTCACTGATATTCTTACTCAGAAGTCGAACCAGCGAAGAATCTTTAACAGACATCTTTTCTACCTTCATCGAATCTTGTAGACTCAACAATTTCGAGGCTTGAGGTTGCGTGAGCATAAAATATTTCTTTTTTGTTTCAAAGAATAGAATCTGCTCTTTTTCCTTCTCAGCATACGTTACGGGATTTACTGTCATAACCGCATTGCTATTACTCTTAAGAAAAGCGTCTATCTTTTTCAGGAATTTTACTTGCCCTTTATCTAATGTACTCTGCCTCATTTCCCACTTAAGAGTAAGACTTTCTTCAATTTCACTTTCGAGTTTTCTAACTTCCAACCGATAGGGCGTTGTTGGGGGTTTGACAAAAATATTTTTGAGCAAATCAAAGACGGCATCTCTCCAATGGAATTTCGGGTTGTTCAAATTTCCGGTTATTGGAATTTCATAATCAATCACGTTGCCCTGTTCTCGCACCAGCGCCATGATCAATGGCATCGGTAACCACATCATGTCTTTGTTTTTGGCTCGTTTAGAAACGCGAGGATCGATTATCACCACGTGATTGCTGCTCTGTATCATTCCTTCTCTCACATTCCATTTTCCGTTAAGTTCAATGGTTCCGCGATCTAATGGAAAGGATGTGTATGTTAACAAATAGGGATTAAAAATGGAGACAGGTATTTTTTCAAAACGATAGTCCATGTCAAAATCAGCACTGTCTTTCGGATTGATGCTCAATTGGATTGACCCCTTGCCGTAGGGTTGAATGCCCGCCCGGATAACTACCTTCACTCGCTGATCACTTTTATTGACTGAATCCGCGACAAGACAAATTGGCAAACCCTCAATTGAAAACTTATCGCTTAGTGAATAGTCGTTAAACTTAAAATTACCATCTTTAATTTCTAGGCGGTTAATTTTAAAATTACTTCTGAAAAAATTATTAGAGAGAACTTTTACATATCGAACCACTTCAATCACAAGGTTAAACCGGCCAGCTTGCCGTGTAACGTCAGTAATGTTAGAGCCTCGCTTTCCAAACAATCGCGCTATATTATCCAACGAATCATAAATTTCATACTTAAAAAATGGGCGGGTCAGCACGATCGAATCAAATAAATATTTTTTCTTTGCCGGGTTCAACTCTTCTACAACAAGCTCCAACTTTTCAAAGGCTGCATAGTCATTAGTGGTTGTTTTACCAAAATGAAAATCGTTTAAGGCCAACCTACCACTGCCACTCATACTCTCTTGCGAATTGAAATTCCCCCGTACCTTCACGTTGGCGTTAAGATGAGCTCTAAACATTCCATAGTTGATTAGCTCCCAGATGTATTGACGAATTATATCGAGATCATAATCTTCCACCACCACATCGTAGTGGTAATCCAAGCTTTTCGTATTAACGGTGAAATAACCTTTCATTTCGCCTGTGCCGATTCCTGATAAAAAATTGAAACGGGTGGCAATGGTATCACCCTCATCGAGTTTACCAAGGGCTTCAATAGTTACTTCTTTAATGAAATACTTGATCGGAATTACTTTATCGATAAAATGCAGTTCGCCTTCTGCTATTTTTATACCGATAAATTCCACATTCCATGAAGAAGACGAGTTGGGAGATTTGTTGGGCGTAAACCGTTCTATAAGGTCATCAATATTAAACTCCCTTTTGTTCTGGGTAAATTTTACCCATGGTTTTTCAAAGGTAAGCCGTGAAATTTCCACTTCGCGCCAAAATAACTTGTATCGGTTTATATTTGCATGTATGCTGACCGAGGAAAGAAAAATAGTGTCGCTTTTTGCTTCACTCATTTTTACGTTGTGTAGACTTACATATCCCGTAAAAATATTTACGTAAGCCCTCTCTATGGTAACTTCTCTTCCAAAAAGGTATTGGTCGTACTTCTCCAAAAAGTATTTGGCAAGGGGCGAAGCGATTAATACTGCAATAGCGAAGAGACCTAGAAAAGTACTTGTTACAATAAGGAATTTCTGTAAGGGGCTTTTTTTTGCCATTGACTAACGGTCAGATATCAATTCGAATACCTTCTCAGCGTCCAAGCGATTGTTTCGTGTACTTCCATTAACCCGGTAAGAAAATCGGCAGTACCAGCATCTTGAAATTTTTCGGCACAATGTTCTACTGATTTGCGAAGCTCGATGATCACTGCCTCATGATCTTCCAGTAATTCAAGCATCATTTCTTTAGATGACGGGTATTTGCCAGGATGTTCTTTTATGGAAGTCAATTTTTTAAACTCTTCGTGTGTACCGATAGCATTGCTGCCCAGTTTACTGATTCGTTCTGCCACTTCGTCAATAGATTTTTCCAGTTGTGTGTACTGGGCTTGAAATAATTTGTGCAGTTCCATAAAGCTTTCGCCTTTTACATTCCAATGAAACTTGCGTGTCTTGGTGTAGAGTGTTACTTCGTTGGCTAATAAAGTCGACAAAAGTTCGGCAATTGCGTCTAAGTGTTTTTTGGAAATTCCAATGTTTGGTTTCATATGTAAAAATTAGAATATAGAATTTTGAATGTAAAACGTAGAAAGAATAAGAGCATCTTTAAAGACTTCGCTCACCCTTCTCTTTTGGAGAAGGGAAAGGGTTGAGGTAAAGAAAACAAAAGGTTTTTAAAGATGCCCATATAGAAGTCGGTTAAAATGAGTCAGTTAGTTTATTTACGCGGATCAGTTTTTTGTTCACAAACTCCTCCACGCCTAGCTTAGAAAGTTCTCGGCCATAGCCCGAGCGTTTCGTTCCGCCAAAGGGCAAATCTGGTTTTGTCCACGTGGGGTGATTGATAAACACCATGCCTGTATCAATTTGATCGGCTACTCTTTTGCCACGTTCAATATCATTAGTAAAAACAGAGCCACCCAACCCATAGGGTGAATCATTGGCAAGTACAATTGCTGCTGCTTCATCTTTTACACGAAAAAAAGATACAACAGGGCCAAACAACTCTTCATAATAGCCATCCATGCCGGCTTTAATATCCGTTAAGATCGTAGCCTCCATGTAGGCTCCTTTGCGGTCCATCCGTTTCCCTCCCAGTTCCACCTTTGCCCCGGCCTTTACCAAGCGCTTCACTTGCTCATCCAGATGCACGGCTGCTGCCTCGCTCGATAAAGGACCCAACTGTGTACCCTTTTCCATAGGGTCGCCTACTTTTAGACCAGTCAATTTCTCTTTGAATTTTTTTAAGAACTCATCTGCCACTGCTTCTACCACAATAAAACGTTTCGCGGCCACGCAGCATTGACCTGTGTTGTTCATTCTGCCAACTACTGCCCATTCCACCGTTTTTTCCATGTCGGCATCTTCCAGCACGACAAAGGCATCGCTGCCGCCCAACTCCAATATTGATTTTTTTAAATTTTTTCCTGCGACTGCTGCCATGCTTCCTCCGGCTTCTTCACTTCCGGTGAGTGCAGTGCCTCTGATGCGATTATCAGAAATAAGGGCTCCAATATTCTCTCCTGTGATTAACAAATTCGTGTAAATGCCGGTGAGCGCCCCTGCTTCTTTGAATAGCTGTTCCATGGCAATGCCACATTGAGGAACATTAGAAGCATGTTTCACCAACACCACATTTCCGATCATAATACTAGGTGCGACAAAACGAGCCACTTGATAGAAGGGGAAATTCCAAGGTTGTATGCCAAGTAACACACCAATGGGACTATGTCTGATAAATGCTTCACCTTCCTCCGGCTTCAAATGCACATCTGCCAAAAATTCTTTTCCGTTGTTTGCATAGTAATCATAGATATCAGCACTCAATGTGATCTCGCCCTCGCTTTCCGCAATCAACTTTCCCATTTCAAGGGTAATGGTTTTGGCCAACGTATTTTTCTTTTGCCGCATCAGCTCTGCCACTTTGCGCAAAAGCTTGGCCCGCTCTTCATAGGAGGTCTTCTTCCACGCCAGAAACGTGTTATGCGCTGTTGAAATGGCCACCTCAATTTGTGGCGCGGTCATCTCTTCGAACGAGGCTACTACCTCGTTGGTAGCAGGATTGGTTGTTTTTATGGCCATAACCTTTTGTTTTTTTACCAGAACTTCAAAATACTCACGAAGGTGAGTTAATTGATAGCCTTAGAAGTTACACATCCATTGCTATTAGTTGCAAGTATTGAATATCCTTCGGCAGACTATACTGATTAAAAATGTAAATCGAGAAGTTTAGTAGTATTGTCACTAATAATGACCACCTTAGAAGGAATCCACTGAAGGACGGCCATCACGGCTTGCCTTACAGAAAATTAAAAGCCGGCAAGTGGGCTAAAATGGGGAGCCTTGATGTTGAAACGCACTAAATAGAAAAGATGTTAGGCAAACAGAAACGACAAAAGATCGACTTCGAGCGGGCCGATGAATTGATAATTGCCAATGAGGAACTGGCTTTTCAAAATTTGGAGAAAGAGAAAAGAGCTAACGAACTGAGCATTGCCAACGTGGAACTAGCCTATCAAAATAAGGAAAAGGAGAAACGTGCGGATGAATTATTCATCGCGAATAAAGAACTCGTGTTTCAAAACGAAGAGAAAGAAAAGCGCGCCATCGAATTAAGTATTGCCAATGTGGAGCTTGCCTTTCAAGATAAAGAAAAAGGAAAGCGTGCCGATGAATTATTTATTGCTAACAAAGAACTTGTTTTTCAAAACGAAGAAAAAGAGAAGCGCGCCAATGAATTAGGTATTGCTAACATAGAACTGGCTTTTCAAAATGGCGAAAAAGAAAAACGTGCGAACGAGTTAGGTATTGCCAACACCGAACTAGCTTTTCAAAATGAGGAAAAGGAAAAAAGAGCTGCAGAGCTAATCATTGCTAATAAGGAACTCGTGTTCCAAAATGAAGAGAAAGAAAAAAGAGCCGATGAGTTGGTTATTGCTAACAAGGAGCTTGTCTTTCAAAACCAAGAAAAAGAAAAGAGGGCTGCTGAATTAGTGATTGCGGACAAAGAACTTGAATTTCAGAATAAAGAAAAAGAAAAGCGTAAGATTGAAAAAAGAGAATTAGAAGCCTTCAGTCATTCACAAAAGCAATCATCGCAATATGCACGGAGTTTGATTGAAGCATCGTTGGATCCTTTTGTTACAATTTCTCCCAAAGGAAAAATCACTGATGTAAATGAAGCCTCAACGAAAGTAACCGGAGAAACAAGAGATAAATTGATTGGAACTGACTTCTCCGATTATTTTACCGAACCTCAAAAAGCACGTGAAGGCTATAAGCAGGTTTTTGAAAAAGGGTTTGTTTCCGATTACCCGCTTACTATTCACCACAAAAATGGAAAGTTGACAGATGTATTATATAACGCATCAGTTTATAAAGACGACAAAGGAAATGTATTGGGTGTATTTGCCGCAGCACGAGATGTAACCGCTCAAAAAATATTAGAAAGAGGCGTGGCCGACCGTGAAAAAGAATTGGAGCGCTTAGTTGAATTGGAGCGGTTTAGAAAATTAACCGTGGGCAGAGAATTGAAAATGATTGAACTGAAAAAGGAAAATGAAGAGCTGCGAAAGAGACTAGGTATTACAGATGAAGAATCTGCCTAATGCTAATTTTATCTACCGAAACTGAAAGTCAAATAGTAGCTCTGGAAGAGACGCAATTGGCTATTCTTAATATTTTAGAAGATGCTGAGGACGAAAAGGTGTCGTTGAGGGATACACAAAAAGCGGTAATCAATATTCTGGAGGATTATAGTGTTGAAAAAGTGAGGATGGAGAAAATGAATAGCAAACTCATCAGTTCAAACAAAGAAGTGGAACAATTTGCGTACATCGCCTCGCACGATTTGCAAGAGCCCTTGAAAACAATTTCTAATTACGCAGGCTTATTATCAAAAAAATATAAGGAGAGTTCGGACAAAGAAGTTATTCAGTACCTAACTGTTATCAATAAAGCAACTTCACGGATGCAATTGCTTATTAAGGATCTATTGGATTACTCAAGGGTAGGAAACGATAAAACCAAGGTGCAAATCGATTGCAATATTCTGCTGAATGAATTGAGAAATGATATGGAGCAGTCTATCACTGAAAGCGGGGCCGAAGTGAGTTCAGAAAAACTACCGGTTATTACAGGGTATCTTTCCGGAATAAAATCACTTTTTCAGAATTTGATTAGCAATGCCATCAAATTCAGAAGAAGAGACGGTCATCCGCTTATTCAATTTACTATTCAATCAAAAGAAAAAGAATGGTTGTTTGCGGTAAAAGATGATGGGATTGGCATCGAGAAGATTTACTACGGAAAACTGTTTGTCATTTTTCAGCGGCTTCACTCAAGGGAAGAATATTCGGGTACCGGTATTGGCCTCGCGCAATGTAAGAAGATTGTAGAACAGCATGGAGGCATTATTTGGGTGGAGTCAGAATTTGGCAAAGGAAGCACATTCTATTTTACGATACCAAAAACAATACAATGAAAAATAAATTGAAGTGTATTTTGCTGATCGATGACGATGAAGAAGATAACTTCTTTCATAAAATTGTTATTAATGACATGAATATTACTGAGTCTATTCAGGTTGCACATAATGGCATTGAAGCATTAGAATTTCTTACAAAAGAAAACCAAACTGCTCCAGAGCTAATATTCCTAGACATCAACATGCCGAAAATGAACGGGTGGGAATTTTTGGAGGCGTATCAGAAATTAAATGCCACCCAGAAAGCGAAATTAGTGGTAGTAATGCTCACCACCTCCATCAATCCCGTTGACCAGAAACGAGCCGAACAATTTCCTGAAATTGCGAATTTCAATTCTAAACCACTTACCGATTTGGTGCTTATGGATATTTTGAAGCGCTACTTCGCGAGTAATTTATAGGAAGTAAAGTAAACCACTCATGGTATGGTCGATTATATTGCCACGAACCTGAATGTAAATTTAAGGGCATCTCTAAAAACCTTTGTTTTCCTCACCCTCAACTCTTTCCCTTCTCCAACCCAATAGTTATCGGGCGAGAAGGGTAGGCGGATTTTTTAGAGATGCCCCTACTCTTTTGAAATCATTAAAATTATTTGAACACCTCTCTGCAATCGGGAGGTTCAAAATAGTAACCAAGAAATTCTAAAAAATGTCCGCAGACTGTCTGCTGGAGGCAGGGCCGTGGCCAATGCATCTTTCGAATTCAAGCTTAAGCTTGAACGACCATCTTCCCCGTATTGTCGCCCTTGAACAATCCAAGCAACGCATCGGGCAATTGGTGAAATCCTTCAACAATAGTTTCCTTGTATTTGAGTTTGCCTTCTCGTAGCCACGTACCTAATTGTTGAATCCCCTCTGGAAATTGGGCTTGATAATTGCCAACAATAAATCCTTGCATGAGAATACTCTTAGTTAATAAAATTGGCTGCAATCGGGGTCCCATCGGTATCTCCGTGCTATTATACAAAGCTATTTGCCCGCATAGAATAACTCTACCAAGTCGATTCATCTGTCTAACGACAGCATCTGAAATCTCACCTCCTACGTTGTCAAAATAGACATCGACACCCGCGGGACAAGTTTCTTTCAACGTTGCATTTATATCCTTGGTATCCTTGTAATTTATGACATCATTAAAGCCAAATTCTTTTATGAGCAGTTCAGCTTTATCATCGGTTCCCGCAATGCCAATCACGCGGCATCCATAAATTTTTGCAAGCTGGCCAACTACTATTCCAACGGCACCGGCCGCACCAGATATTACTACTGTTTCTCCTTTCTTGGGTTTTCCAATTTTCAGAAATCCGAAGTAAGCGGTTAATCCCGGCATGCCCAAAATGCCCAAATAATAGCTTGCCGGGGCGAGCGTCTCGTCTACTCTTTGCAAAACCTTGGCGGGAGCGATTGCCTGAACTTGCCACGGTAATCGTGCCGACACCACATCGCCTGTTTTAAATTTTTCTGATTTGCTGGTAACTACTTTTGCAATCACACCCCCCTCTAGCGGTTTATCAATTTCAAACGGTGGCACATAAGATTCTCCCGCATTCATTCGTCCACGCATGTAGGGGTCAACTGAGTAAAACATGCCCTGTAAAAGCACTTCGTCTTTTTGTAATTCGGGAAGTGTTGCGTTCTCAACCTTAAAATTCACAGGCGTTGGCAAGCCAACGGGTCTTGATGCGAGCACAATTTGTTCGGTATTCATACATTTATTTTTGTGTTAGTCTTTGATGACTCTGAAAAAAGCCATCTGAATGGACACATTTCTATCGTGTATTTTTTTCACCACCCAAAGAGCGACTGCAAACAACATGACACCTAGTGCTATGATCAAACCAATCAATTTGCCATTCATATCAATCTATTTTTTCTCAAATTTGTTGTGCTGTTGGATATTTGAAGCTAGAGCTTGGAAGTAGGAGGTTGAGGATTTGAAGTTAGAAAGGCAGTAAAGAAAAAAACCCAGGAGTGTTACCTCCCAGGCTTTCCCTGACCCTAACCTGTTTAACTTAAATCATCCTCTAACTTTTTAATTTTTTCTTGCGCATCTTGTCTGCCTAGTGACCAGGCAATTTTGTAAAGGTCTAAAGCCTCGCGTCTTGCTTGATTCTTTTTGCGTGGCGCAAAGTGAGTGCGTTCCGCTACTTTCTCCCAAACTAATGCTTGCACAAAATATAGATCAGCTGTGCTGGCTTTATTCTCATCATTGGTGAGGCGCATCTTAGTTTCCAACGAGGCGATATCCGCCTCGCGCACTTTGATTACACCTTCTTTCGCAAGTAGCGTAGAATCTTTTTTGGCTATAGCTTCCGCCATCATCTTATTTTCACTACGTAGTTTAGAAACCTCCAATTGCAGTGCCTCTAGCTCTTTTGTGCGTATTTCAAGGTCTTTCTTCAATCTCTTAATGGTAGAAGACATCCCGCGAGTAGAAGCTTTTGATTTTTCTTCCAAAGAAGAAATTCTTAGCTGAGTATCTTTTACATATTGGTTAATGCTATTCAGTCGTTTCGCATAATTTTCATACGAGGTTCCTTCGACTACGTTGACCCGCAACAAATGACGGCTAGCATCAATGGAATCGATCAACACCTCTACTTCGTTCATCTGAACGGCAATTTCTTGACTTACTTTAAGTTCGGTAGACAACGAATCAACTTTTGATTGGAGTCTTGTTTTCTCTTTGGTATTGCAACTGAAGATTAGGATTGTAACACTTAGTCCAAGTAATACTTTTTTTATCATTTTCGTGGTTTTTTTTATCGATTAGTTTTCGCTGGATTAAGTTAATTTCCATGCCAAGATTTTTTTATTAAAAAAACGGCTTGACTCCTGTTTAGATTGAATTTGGTGTGTAAAGGCCGCTCACACTGTAGAAATTAATCTATACTGTGAGCGTTGCCTGCTACTTACACTCTTCTCCCCTGAATAACTTGGAACAGCACTGCGATCACAGCGATCACCAAAAGTACGTGTATGATTCCTCCTACTCCGTAGCCTACAAAACCAACTGCCCAACTGATTACTAGAAATACGGCAATGAGGTACAATAAATTTCCCATAATTATTTTTTTTAGTTATGTTTAGAATTCAATTTTATAAACCTGCAATAAGTGATTGTATTTGTTCCTTAGTCTTGCCTAACTTTTGTTGAAGGCGGCCCATCATTTCGTCTTGCTTTCCTTCAACCAACAATAAGTCATTGTCCGTAAGCAAAGCAAATTTTTGTTTTAGCTTTCCTTTTGTTTCATTCCAGTTTCCCAGAAATTCCGTTGTATTTTTCATAATTTTTTTGGTTAAGACTATCTTCCTGTTTGTTCAGTAAAGGTGCTAACTGATAAGACTATACTTGTTACACTCTTTACTCAAACATTTACATAAATCACATATCCAGCCAACGTGACTTAAAATGATCCTTCACAAAGGCATACCGCTGGTTCGCAGTCATCTTATCGGTATGTTTTGTTTCTATTCGGATACCCGCAAACTGAGGACTTGAATGGAGTAAATTCAATAATTCCATTTTGGCCGTTGTTGGGCCAAATAGAAGCACAGAGTTATAGTTTTTTATGGCTTCTCCCAGTTTTTTATAGTAGCTCAATTGTTCATACGCTTCTTTGGTGTGCATCCAACTTTTACCTTTACCGGCTACACTTAGTTTTTCTTCATAGGTAAAATTGGAAACGAGGGTGCTATCATCACCGGGTTGGGTGGCTAAATGGATCAGATGTGCAGTTGCATAGTCCATCCAAATACCCATTCTCTTTTTTACTTCCATTGATCTACAGAGTTAGGAGTTGATAAAATACTAAAAAGCAAAAACCTACTCGTTTAAGAATAGGTTTTTGCCAATCATTTAATTACTTAACTCTATTGCTTATCTCTATTTCTTATCTCTATTTCTTATTGGGTACTTCCACTTCTTCAATAAACTCTACGTTGAGTTCTACTCTTCTATTGCGTGCCCGTCCCGCTGCTGTTTTGTTATCATCCACTGGTTTTGTTAATCCGTATCCAGTGCTTGCTATTCTCATCGTGCTAATTCCTTTCCCAATTAAGTAGGCTCCCACGGCTTCTGCACGGTTTTGAGAAAGTGTTTGGTTTAGCCCTTCATTTCCAACATTGTCGGTATGGCCACCAATCAATAACTTATAACTGGGATTGTCGGTCATTACTTTAGCTACCGAATTTAAAATTGGATATGAGGTAGGTACAATCTTCGCTTTTCCGCTTTCAAACTTGATTCCTTGCAGTGCTTGTTGAAAAAGTGTTTTTACTTCTTTCTTCAGCTCAGGGCAACCTTGGTTGGCTGCTACTCCTGCAATTTTAGGACACCGGTCAATTCCATCGTGTATTCCATCTAAGTCAGTATCGGGGCATCCTTTAGATGAAGCTTGTCCTTTTAAATTGGGGCACATGTCGATAGAATTTGGTACGCCATCACCATCGGTATCAGGGCAACCGTCAAATTCTTTCACGCCTGCTACTTCGGGGCATTTGTCATCGCTGTCCTTAATGCCATCGTTATCGGTATCGGGGCATCCCGCAAACGCTAAAACACCTTGTACGTTCGGGCATGCATCTTTACTATCTTCAATTCCATCACCATCCGCATCGGGGCAACCTTTTAGTGTACCAAGTCCTGCCACATCTGGGCAAAGATCATCCTTATCAGCTACACCATCTTTGTCTTTATCGGGACAACCATTTACAGTTCCTGAAAGATCAGGACACGCATCTAAATAGTCAGCCACGCCATCGCTATCAGTATCAACGGGACAACCATTTTTGTCCACCTTCGCAGCCTTGGGAGTGTCTGCACATTTATCGTTACGGTCGGCTACGCCATCATCATCTTGATCTTGTTTGTTGCCAAAATTAAATGTCAACCCCACGGTATGAAATACATAGGTATCGTTTGTTTTGCTATCACTTCCTCCGCGTGTATTGCCAGAAGAAGAATACATGAACATTTGTTGTACATTTAACATCACAGCAGGACCAAGCTTAAAATTAATACCTGCTCCGAATGAAGGCGCAACCCCGTCATACCGTTTATTAGGTGCATCGAGATTTTTAGTAAGCATCATGGCACCACCACCCGCAAACAAATAAGGGCGAACAAATGTATCAGGACCAAATAAGTTGAATCTAAAGTTCGCAGTTAAAGAGGAAAGCTGTTGGTTGAATTGATTAACATTATCCAGATAGCCAACTTCACCGTGCGTTACCAATACCGATAGATCTAGATGTTTACCCAAATACCGAGAAACTGAAACACCACCAAAACCATAAAAAGCTTTGTCGGTAGAATAAAAATCATTTCCTAAATCACCCCTGTACTGCATAGCACCACCGTGCAAACCAATGTTCCATTTTTTATCAGCCGTTTGTGCGCTTGCGGGAATCAAGCAAACAACGTAAAGCAATGCAAGAAAAATCCATCTTGCATTCATCATTTTTTTCATTGAAATTATCATATTGATTAAAATTATTTTTCCGCTGCCTGCGGATACGGTGTAGTGAAAAAACTACGCTGCAAAGGTGAGTAGGTAAGTCCCGCGACTAATTACATAATTTTCAAAAAACGTTGTACATTTTGCGTATTGCAAAACCTGCTTGCATAAAAAAAGCACTGCGCTTTCGTACAATGCCTTTCAACCTGAAACTACTACTTACGTATATTTTACTAGCTATGCATAGCATGGTGCTTTGCATCTTCCTGCTGATATTCAGTAGCTAAGTTGTTATGACCTTGGGCTTTTACTGTGCTTTCACTTGCTTTATCATGGTTCCCTTGTTCATGATGTTTTGCCGCATCATGATGGTTCTTTGCAGCAAGCTCGTGATGTTTGGCTGCTTTTTTATGATTTTCAATTCCCTTAAAGTTCTCCTCTTCCGAAGCTGGCTTTCCTGTTTTCGCGGATGTGGTTGATTGTTTCATATACTTTTGATTAGCGTGTATTAAAGAAGAATGTGTCAACAGCGAAACGATTTGTATGCTTTCGATACTGCTCTGCATATTTCGTAAACCGGGATATAAAACAAAAACCACATTTTTCGTATCTTTTAAATGATCTATGTATTTTGCCCCTACTACTAGTTTTACGCCATCTCTACTAGTCCCGCAGTCGGTTTGTTAAATAGCATCGCTGTGAGACCACCGCCATTTCTATTTTCCGCTGAATTGGTTAGCTCTCGGTTAGCTCGTGTGCTTCCAGATTTCAACCAGGTCCTTACGATTTTCAATAAGGCTTCAACTTCAAAGGGTTTTATGATATAGTCATCTGCACCTAATCTTAACGCCTCCTCTCTATCAACATTTTCGGAATTAGAGGTGCTAAAAATAAATGGAATTTGCCTGGTGGCTGTTTTTTCCATAAGCAAACGTAAGACTTCATGGCCACCCATTTCAGGCATGAGCGTATCACATATTATTAAATCGGGTGCAAATACCTTGGCAAGTTGAACTCCACTTTTTCCATTATTAGCAGTAATGACTTTGTAGCCCTCCAGTTCCAAGTATTCTGTCAGATTTTCTAGAATGTCAATGTTGTCCTCTATCAGTAATATCGTTTCCATAGAATTTGAATTATTATTTACAAAACTGTTGCCCTATTGCTGGATTAAAAACTAAAATTGCAAAGTACTGCTCCGTAAATCATTACACATCTATAAGAAGATATTACATCTTTCACGGATTTAATAAACCGAACGGAGAATTCACCTCTCCATTTTCTTATGAATATCTTCAACCCTCCTAATGAACCGAGATATTTCTTCATCGGCATACACACCATACGCATCTACCAACGTACCCTTATTACCATCTTCTGTCTCTATCAAATATAAAATAGAACTGTCTTGTGGATCGTTGTAACCTTCAAACCGATAAAAGTTTGCAATCTTAACTTGTTCGGGCTTGTAGCATTTTTGTGAGCCTTCTATATACATGGATTGCGTGCCTACCTGAAAGTTTTTGGAATAGCCACTCACCACCGCCTCCCCTATTTGTTGGGAAAGTGTCCTGCCTTTTTGAGTTGCATCTGAGTCTTTAATCATATTGTCGTTCTTCTAGCACGATGGCTAAAATTCTTCACCTTCACAGTTCAAGTACGTTGGGGCCAACAACCCGGATCTTTACTCGTTCATTGTTTAATGCGGATGTCCAAATGGGGCAATGAATATGATTCACTAAATCTTCCGTAATACTACCCATGAATAAATGCGCAATCCCTTTTCTACCATGGGTGCCCATGGCCAACATATCTGCTTCAATTTCGTGTACAAAGTTGGTGATGCCCTCCTCCACACTAAAAGCTTCTCGGATATTGATAGTAAAGTCTTTCAAGCCATTCTGCTCAGTATATTTTTCCATTTGCTGTTTTTCGCCCGAGCCACGCATCAAATTGCCCGGGGTGTTCACAATCAATAGATGTAATGTGGCTCCAAAGAGAGACTGGAGTTCCTTAACTTTAGCCATAAAATCAACCTGATCGGATTCAAGCGTGGTGGGTAATACAATATCTTTAATACTTGCGAGCTTTGGTGCTTTTCTAATGACCATCACGGGCACATTTGAATGGCGCACAATTTTCTCGGTGTTTGACCCCACAAAAAACTCATCCCAGCCGCTAGCACCTTGTGTACCCATTACTACTAAGTCGGGCTTCTTGTCATCAATTATTTGCCGAATCATACCAGCGACAGACCCGTGGTAAATGGCAAAACTTACAAGTATATTTCCTTTTACATAGTTGGATTTCAATTGGTCAAAATCCTTACGTGCTCTCGCTTCCAACTCAGCCATAATGGGCGGATCGAGCACATACGTTCCACCAGTGTAGGGGCCTTCGTAAATAATAGGTACGTCAATCGCCTTCATCACCATCACTTCGCTTTGGTTAGAGGCTGCCAATTCAACAGCAAATTTGAATGCCTCCACAGCTGCATTAGAAAAATCACAAGGAACTAGTAGATGTTTCATAAACTTGGGATAATATCAATCGGGTTAAAAGAATATACATGTTACAATAGAAAATCTAATGCCAATCTTGGGCAATCTTGAATATGAATTTACCTGATTGTTTCAAAAATATACCACCTGTTTTTGTGGAAATTCTGCATAGCGTGTAGAGTTTATTCCACATATTTTTGACGCTAAATAATTTATCAATTGAAAATTATAGGGGACTTTAGGCACAAGCAAGAAGTGCTGATTGATTCTGGTGCCCGTAATCTGTTGCTGGTTGATGGCTTAGAGGATCTAGTTTTTTGATTACCTGATTTCCTCAAATCAATGGTGATAGACCGGACATCCATGGTTTTTTCTCCCGACTGAAGACCGGTTCTTTTCTCCAAAATAACGTTGCCACCAACGTGCCTCCCGCAGGCGGGTGCAAGAATATTTGTTCCAAAAATATTTAGCCTACTCGTGAATTTTTTGCCAATTTACTTTTAGATACTGAAGGATCGCACTGAAGAGTATAGTTTAAACTGCGCGTGATACCAGTAAAAAAGCCGTCCTACAATAAAGCAAGACGGCTTTTACAAGTGCTGAATCGAGTTTTACTTTTTACCAGTGTTCGTTTTTAATCCCCAAACCTCCACGCTAGCTTTTGTATCTTTACGATTAGCTAACGTTTTATAAACAAAAACGATTTTCTTCAAGTCGCGTTCGCCACCTTTCAAGTCTATCGTGCGGCTTTCACCTTTTTTCTTAATAGGCATATTGATGTTCACGACTTGCGTGTCGCCACTTTCGTAAAATACTTCCATACTTATTAAATCAATGGGTGCGTCTTCCACCTTAAATTTAATAGAAGCAAATCGATCTGCGCCCATCACAAGAATTTCATCACTTTCCTTTTGAAAGTCGACAGTTGTCTCGCCAATTCGGTGCCAGCCGGTTTTATCGCTGACTATGACGGCAGGTTGCTGTGCATAGACGATTCCGCAGATCCCTACTGTTGCAAGGATACTACTTAAAATTAATTTTTTCATTTTTTCTAAATTTAGTTGTAACCGTATTGTTACCCCTCAAAGATGCACACACATAAGATGTTGGGTTTACATATAAGCTACTAAGAGTTACATGATTTGCTTATCTCTATCAACTTGGCTTGGGGCGCTATTTGGTGGTAGTGCTTTAATCCTCTCCCCTTCTGGTAAGTTGCTCGGAGGCTTCCCTTTGGCCATGTTACACGACACGCCTTTTCAAGACTTTTCAATTTCCGGAATGGTCCTATTTTTTATTCTTGGAGTATCCCCTCTGCTGCTTATTTGGGCATTACTTAAAAAACCAGTAGCACCGTTTAACGAACGTTGTAATTTCTTTAGTGACATACATTGGTCTTGGTCATTCGCCATCTATATTGGCTTTGCACTCATCATTTGGATACAAATTGAAATGTTGCTGATTCCTGCCGTTCATTGGTCGCATGCACTTTATACCGGTTGGGTAGTTCTCATCATTTTTGTTGCTTTGCTACCGCAAGTGAGGGGAATCTATAAGACCTAAAGATGGTAACCAACAACTTCAACATAAAGGGATTAACCAAGGAAGAGGTCACAACTGCAAGGGAAAAATTCGGGCGCAACGTGCTTTTGTATAAGCATGAAAATGGAATTCTGAAAGCTATCCTCGGTCTGGCGAAGGAGCCAATGATCATCCTCTTGCTAATTGCTTCCGCCATCTACTTTGTGAGCGGTAAAGCAGGCGATGGAATCTTTCTCGCCTCTGCAATCATTATAGTTTCAGCAATATCTCTTTATCAAGACTCAAGAAGTCGCAATGCGCTAGAGAGATTAAAGGACTTGACTCAACCCCTGAGCAAAGTAATTCGTGAAGGTACCACGCAAGAAATAAAAAGCGAAGACGTGGTAGTGGGCGATAGTCTTCTAGTAGAAGAGGGAACTGCCATTACCGCTGACGGAGTAATTGTTCATTCCAATGATTTTTCTGTAAACGAATCGATCCTTACGGGAGAGTCTTTATCCGTTTTTAAGGATCAATCTAAAGAAGACAAAAATATCTTTAAAGGAACTACTGTTGCCAGCGGTTTGGCCATTGCAACCATTACCGCCATTGGCAACGAAACAAAGTTGGGTAAAATAGGCAAAAGTCTGGAGAGTATTAAAGAAGAGAAAACACCTTTGGAATTACAGATAAACAATTTTGTAAAAAAATTAGTCTATGTCGGGGCGGTCGTGTTTCTACTCGTTTGGGCAATCAACTATTTTCGTTCTTACAATGTTTTAGACAGCCTTCTAAAGGCGCTCACATTGGCAATGAGCATTCTTCCGGAAGAGATTCCAATGGCATTCACATCGTTCATGGCAATTGGTGCCTGGAGATTGATGAAAATGGGAATTGTGGTAAAGCAAATGAAGACGGTTGAAACCTTGGGTAGTGCAACCGTGATTTGTACTGATAAAACAGGAACGATAACTGAAAATAAGATGAGTTTGGCAAAACTTTTTTTACTATCCAGTAAGAAGATCACAAACCCAGAAGATGAGTTAAGCGATGAGGAGAAAGAGTTGATCAAAATGGCTATGTGGGCCAGCGAGCCTATCCCGTTCGATGGTATGGAAGTAGCGCTGCATGCTGCCTATACAAATTTAAAGCTTGACGATGAGCGGCCTAATTTTAAACTCATTCATGAATATCCGCTTGGCGGAAAGCCGCCCATGATGACCCACATTTTCAAGAATGATAAAGGCACACATATCATTGCTGCGAAGGGCGCACCCGAAGCGTTGATAAATGTCTCAATTGTAACCGACATTGAAAAAAAGCAAATTGCGGACGCCATTAATACGTTAGCAACAGACGGCTTTCGTTTGTTGGGTGTTGGAGAAAGTAAATTTGCGAACGATCGTTTTCCGGCTACACAACAGGAATTGAAATTTACCTTCAAAGGAATTGTTGCATTTTACGATCCGCCCAAGAAAAATATTAATATCGTATTAGAAGACTTTTATAAAGCAGGAATTAGCGTAAAGATAATCACGGGCGATAATTCAGAAACCACAAGTGCCATTGCTAAGCAAATTGGTTTTCAAGGCCATGAAAAAAGCATCACCGGCAATGAGTTGATAGAATTGGATGATGCTGACTTGCAAGCCCGTGTAATGGATACCCATATTTTTACGAGGATGTTTCCAGAAGCAAAATTGAAAATAATCAACGCCTTAAAAGCGCAGCATCAAATTGTGGCCATGACGGGCGATGGCGTAAATGATGGCCCTGCACTAAAAGCTGCTCATATAGGTATAGCCATGGGCAAAAAGGGAACAGAGATCGCAAAACAAGCCGCTTCTCTTATTTTATTAGAAGATGATCTTTCTAAAATGGTGGACGCGATAGCTGCAGGCAGAAAGATTTATGCTAACCTTAAAAAGGCGATACAATACATCATCTCCATTCATATACCCATTATACTTACAGTATTCATTCCGTTGGCATTGGGCTGGGTGTATCCGAACATATTCACACCCGTGCACATTATTTTTCTAGAACTGATCATGGGGCCAACGTGTTCTATCATTTTTGAAAATGAGCCGATGGAAAAAAACGCAATGCTTCAAAAACCGAGGCCATCTACTGCCTCCTTTTTCAATTGGAAGGAGTTAACTACCAGCATCATTCAAGGATTAGCCATTGCAGTGGGTACTTTGTTTGTCTACCAATATTCTTTAAGCCAAGGATACAATGAGTCGCTGACACGAACGATGTCCTTTATTGTACTTATTGTGGCAAATATATTTCTCACGCTTATCAATCGATCATTTTACTATTCGATGCTTACCACCTTGAAGTACAAGAATAATATGGTGTTAACAATCATTACAATAACGGTTGTTACTAGCGCTCTACTGCTTTTTGTAAGACCCCTAGCATCCTTTTTCGAATTTGAGCGACCCAGTGCATCCCAATTATTAATCTGTTTGGCAATAGGTTTTACATCAGTTGTTTGGTATGAAATCGTGAAATTAATAAAGAGAATTAAAACACCTAAATCCAAGGCTCTCTAGTTAGAATCTGGAAAGTATATAACTTGTCCTCGCCTTTGAGTAACGCTATAATTTCAGTGTAGTCGAACTCTGCTTGTAAGGTGTGTCAACATTAAAGTTTGCACAACTAATCGAAATGAAAAAGCAATCTTATATTCTCTATTATTGGTCTTTCTAACTTCATGTAGCAGTACACGAATCGTTAGCAGTTGGAGAGAACCAAACACGCAACTAGATACCAGTAAGTTGAACAAGATATTTGTAGTGGTATTATTTAAAAATGAAACCAGCCGTCATAAGGCTGATCACGAAATGGTGGGTCATCTAAATAGCAAAGAAATAGCATCATATAATTATTTAGGTACTGATTTCAATGAAAAAAATGAAGAAGCTATTCATGAGAAAATTAGAGCCGATGGCTTCGATGGCGCAATTACAATGCGATTGATAGATGTTGAACAAGAACCAAGCTATCCATACGGGGGCGGCACTTTCTACTCACCCTATAACCAGTCCTTCGGTGGTTTCTATTTTAGAAATTGGCCTTACTACTCAAATCCGAATTACTATTTCGCCACAAAAGTATACACGGTCGAAACAAATGTCTATTCAATAAAAGAGAAAAAAATCATCTGGACTGGCCTTACTAAGTCAGAAGACACCCCATCTCTAGAATTCATGAATCATGTAAATTATTCCTAACGATGTGTAAAGCTTCTACCAGCTTAAACACCATTCTTTGTAATCTCGAGATATTAAAAATCGATTGACATGAAAGAACACAACAATGATACGTCCAGAAGGAAATTTATTAAAAAATCAATTGTATTGGGTGCAGCGGTTGCTCTTGCTAATCCACCAACGCTTTTTTCCCAACAAAATAAAGAAAACAGTATGAATACCAACGTAAAATCAAAAGGCTACGCAGGAAAAGACGAACAAGGTAAATTAGTCAAGTGGGATTTTGATCGCAGACCTGTTGGCGACAGCGATGTACTGATTGAAATCAAATTTTCAGGAATTTGTCATTCAGACATACACACTATAAAAGGACATTGGCTAAAACAGCAATACCCACAGGTTCCGGGTCACGAGATTGCAGGCATTGTAACTGCCGTTGGTAAAGATGTAAGTAAGTTTAAAGTTGGTGATAAAGCTGGCATAGGTTGTATGGTGAATAGTTGCATGAAATGCGAAAGTTGTAAAAACGGTGAAGAGAATCATTGCCAAACAACAGGAATGGTAGGCACTTACGGTACCCCCGAAAAATCGTCACCTACTGGAATTACGCAGGGAGGTTACGCTAACAATATAGTGGTAACAGAGCATTTTGTAATTAAAATTCCTGCCAACATAGCCTTACAATACGCAGCACCATTGCTTTGTGCAGGCATTACCAATTACTCGCCTTTAATGAAAATTAAAGTAAAAAAGGGCGATAAAGTTGGTGTAGTTGGTATTGGCGGCTTGGGACATATGGCAATCAAACTAGCCGTTTCAAAAGGCGCAGAAGTTTATGCTTTTACAACTTCGCCATCTAAATTGAATGACATCAAAAGTTTTGGTGCGAAGGAAGCGATCGTAGTTGATTCCGCAGACAAATTGAAACCGTGGTTAGGGAAAATGGATTTTATGATTTCTACTGTTCCTTATGCTTACAAGACTTCAGATTATATTTCCTGTGTAAAACCTTATGGCTATTTTACACAAGTAGGGCTACCGATCAAGGGAGAACTTACGATTGATAATTTTAACATGGCGTCTAACCGCGTAAATTTCAACGGTTCATTGATCGGTGGCATTCCCGAAACGCAAGAGGTAATGAACTATTGTGCTGAAAACAAAATCTATCCGCAAATACAAATCATCAAAGCCGAAGAAATCAACGAGGCATGGGAAAAAGTGATAAAAAAAGAAGCTCGTTACCGTTACGTAATTGATACTACAACGATTTAATTGTTACCAATTCTGAGATTTGTTAACCAAAATGTAAACCAAGAACCTATTTCAGCTGATACACTGCGTTTACTTTATAGTTTGCGACCAGCACTAATAAGTGTACGCGTGGCGAGATTTTTTTGTTAATTGAATCAACTTCATTGAAGACTTCAACGCGTAAATCCGGGTTTATTGATAGATCTATATTCTAAGTTCAATTAATAAGTGCAACAACAAGAGGTTGAAAGAACGAGGGATTTCACCCCCCTTTCAATTGACCAAGTTAGTTAAACTTGTGTTGCGATGACAAACTATAAACAACTCAGCCAAGACCAAAGATATCTGATTGGCAGGCTTTTAAAAGCAGGTAGTACCGAAGAAGGAATAGCCACCGCGATTGGTGGCCATAAGTCCACAATCAGCAGTGAGCTAAAGAACGTGAAAGCCATAGAGTACGATATACCCAAGCAATTTTAAAGTGAAGGCATGACAGAAAATAATACAGTAAAAAATATAAATCGTGTAGCGCAAACGATGGCTAACGACTATCCGCTAGAAAATATCTATTCAATTCAGATCGAAAAAATAGTGAATAGTCTTCAGACAAATCAACAAAATGGATTGGAGGAAGCTGATATAGAGAATCGAATAAAGAAGTACGGATTGAACCAATACAAAGAGCAAAAGCAGAAGAGCATTTTTCTCGTCCTTCTCGAACAATTTAAAAGCCCCATTGTGGCGTTGCTAGTAGTAGCGGCCGCACTGTCCTTTTTCTTTCAGCATTGGCTTGAGGGCTTTTCGATTATTGGCGTCATCTTTATTACGGCAGCACTAGGTTTCTTTATGGAACTTCAAGCACGCAGATCGATGAACGCGCTCAAGCAAATGGATGTAAGCCTTTCAAAAGTATGGCGAAATAATGCCGTGAAAGAAATACAATCTGAAAGAATTGTGCCGGGTGATGTAGTGCTGTTGGAGCCGGGCGATGTGGTGGCTGCCGATGGCCGCATCGTAGAGCTAAACCAATTGGAAGTGGATGAATCCGCGTTAACTGGTGAATCCATGCCTGTTACAAAGCAACCTGAAGTTCTTGAAAAGGAAGTTGGAATTGCTGAACAGACTAACATGGTGTTCAAAGGTACCTCCATCGTAAAAGGAAATGCCAGAGCAATTATTACAGGCACAGCGTTACATACGGAGTTAGGCAAAATAGCCACGTTGGTGGAGACTGCCGAACAAAGCACCACACCGCTCGAAAAAAAATTACAACGTCTCACAAAAAAATTGATGTGGATTACGGGTGTGTTTGCAGCTGTTTTTATTATTACCGGAATTATTCAGGGAAAGGAAATTTATTTGATTGTAGAAACAGCTATTGCTTTAGCCGTAGCTGCTATTCCTGAAGGGTTACCTATTGTTGCCACTATTGCACTCACGTATGGCATGCTGCGGATGGCAAAGAAAAATGTCCTGATAAAGAAGTTGGCGGCAGTAGAAACATTGGGCGGCATCAACACTATTTTTACCGATAAGACAGGTACGCTTACAGAAAATAAAATTGAAGTCAGCGGTCTTTCCTTATTTGATGAAACGATATCGGTGGAGAGAAATGAAATAAAAACAGGTAGTCAAAACAATAAATCGGCTGTAGATAAGCTTTTACTTATTTCAACCCTTTGCAACAATGCGGCTATTAAAGAAGGAAATGATGGAAAGCAGGTGGGTGACCCGATGGAAATCTCGTTGCTACACTTTGCGGCTGCAAATAAAATAAACGGGCCCGAAATAAACACTGAGTATCCGCGTGAGGCAGAAGAGGCATTTAGTTCAGAGTCTAAACTGATGGCAACGCTCCATAAAAGCGCTACCGGAAATTTTGTGGCTGCTAAAGGGGCCGCAGAGGAGCTTTTAAAAAAATGTACTTCCTTTTGCAAGCAAGAAGCTGTTGTACCACTTACTGATTCAGAAAGACAATTATTCCTACAAAAAGCAGAAGAACTGCAGGCAAACGGTACGCGGGTGTTGGCCTTTGCCTATAAAGAGGCTGATACTATTTCTCCCGATAATTTTTCGCAGGGCCTAACGTTGGCAGGTTTTATCGGATTTTTAGATCCACCACGGATAGATGTGATTGGTGCGTTGCAATCGTGCAAGGAAGCAGGCATAAAAGTAATCATGATCACGGGCGACCATCCGGCCACTGCCCTTAACATCGCCCAGAAAATAAAACTGTCAGATCAAGAGTATGTTGTTATTAGTGGTAAGGAATTAGAAAACTCCACGCCTGATGAAAAATTATTCAGCGCCTCCATATTTGCCAGGGTAAGCCCAAAGCAAAAGCTTGATATGGTAAGCCTTTACCAAAAACGCGGTGATATTGTATCCATGACGGGTGACGGTATTAATGATGCACCCGCCTTGAAGAAAGCCGATATCGGAATTGCGATGGGATTGAGAGGCACTCAAGTAGCGAAAGAAACTGCTGCGATCGTGTTGAAAGATGATTCGTTTACCTCGATTGTGGCCGCCATTATGCAAGGTCGTGTCATTTTCAAAAACATTAAAAACTTTTTAATTTATCTTTTATCGTGCAACCTGAGTGAGATCTGCATAGTCTTCGTCTACGGTTTACTAAATTTTCCATTCTCTATACTTCCTTTGCAAATTCTATTTCTAAACCTGGTCACTGATATTTTCCCAGCGTTGGCGTTGGGCATGGGTAAAGGCAATGAGTTGATCATGAAAATACCACCACGCAATCCTCAAGAAAATATTATTATCAAAAAAGATTGGACTTCGATTCTTGTATACGCATTGCTATTGGCGTTACCGATCATCTTGACAACTTGGTATTGCAGCTACTATTTGAAATACGATGCCCAACTCTGCAACAACATTACATTCTTTAGTCTTGCCCTTTCACAATTGTGGCATGTGCCAAATCTATCTTCTAGGAAGGTTTCCTTTTTTAATAATGAGGTCACGACTAATCATTTTGTGTGGGCTGCACTGCTACTTTGTACTTTACTCATTGGAGGTGTCTATTGGATTGCACCCCTAAAAGAAATATTGGGGATTCAAACGATTAACGGTAATGCGTGGTTGGCAATACTCGCCATTAGTATCGCTCCAGTGGTTTTTATTCAACTTTTTAAAAGAGTTTTTAAAATTATAGATTAGGAACAGAAACTGAAATAAAATTACCACAAAATGAAAAAAATAGTAATAACAGGTGCAACCGGAAACGTAGGAGTTGAAGTATTAAATTCGCTGCGTAAAACCGATCATGGGTTAAGTATTTGTGCAGGTATACGCGATATTGAAAAGGATAAGGGTAAGTTAAAAGACTTTGATGTCACGCTGATAAAATTTGATTTCGAAGATAGCAGTACCCACCAGACGGCTCTTGAAAACTGTGAAGTACTTTTTTTGCTTCGCCCCCCGCAGCTTTCCGAAGTTGATAAAATATTCAAACCAATTATTGAAATGGCAGTTAAATGCTCGGTAAAGCACATTATCTTTTTATCTGTTCAAGGCGTAGAAAAAAGTGCAATTATCCCCCATCACAAAATTGAAAAGCTGGTGGTCGAAAGTAAAATACCCTA
>JBBSCN010000025.1:0-25951 GCA_038250265.1 Cytophagales bacterium
AAGCCAGAATTAGAAGCATCAATATTTCTCATACACCATTTTTAGAATTTTCTCCATCTCCCTTCGCAATTCAGTAGACGAAGAAACAAAGTTATTACTCATCATACTAAAGATTAACGTCTTCCCACTTTTGGTAATCAAGAAGCCACTGAGGCAATGATTATTGCTAAGTGTTCCTGTCTTGGCGTAAATATAAGGAGGTTCTGCTTTGTACCAGTTTTTGATAGTGCCGCTTTTTCCGCCCACTGCCAACAATTTGAAAAGTCGCTCACGAGGTACGGTGGAATAAATTTTATCCCACAACTTCACAATGGAACGCGGGGTAAATAAATTAAAGCGTGACAGCCCAGAGCCATCTACCCATTGTAATTTATCGGGTAGGTCATTAAGCAAATTTTTAGTTGCATAGCGAATAGCAATCTCGGTTTTTAATGTATCGCTCACTACAGCCGCGCATTGCAATAATAATTGTTCAGCAATAAAATTGTCGCTGTCTACCATCATGGTTTTTAGAAGGCTATCCAATGGGGTACTTCTGATCAATTTTGTTTTTGGGGGGACTGGGCGATCAATTACTGTTACGTTATTTTTTAATGTGTCGCTCAATAGTGTGGCCACCAATTCGGAAGAATAGTGATAGGGAATGTACCATTCATTATTTTGCTTTTTACCGGGATGATGGATAAGTTGATTTGAGGTAAACTCTCTAACTATTTCCTCCTCTTTGCGAACTTCGCTTGAGTGGGTAATGAAATTAGAAAAATAAATTGGTATAGCTTTTAAACTTTGAAGAGAATCTTTTTTGACGGTTACTAAATTCCCGTACAGTGGAAAAGGCGATCGTTCTGGTGAATAGCTGTAGGAATAATCATCCCACGCCCAGCCATCACCTAGTGGCAGTGCTTTAAAATTAGCTGCAGAAATAAAAAGCTTTTCCTTTCTGGCTTTGAGAAAATCCAACGTCTTTCCGCTTTGAAAAACCTGATCGTACAAAAACGATGGGTCGCCCATGCCCCAGAAAATAAGCGAATCATTTTGCTGAATGTACTTTAGCGAAGCAATGGAGTCGCCCAACAGTTGAAGGGAAGTATAAAAAGTAACTATCTTGGTGTTGGAAGCTGGGGTGAAATAGTTGCTTGAATTAAACTCAATTAAATTTTTCTGAGAAGTGGGATCATACAATGCGAAGCCGGTGTGGTCTTTAAATCTTAATTCGGTTTCGCGAAGGCTTTTTACAATGCTTGTTTTTGGCGAACACCCAACTATCCATGCGGTGAGGCCAATCAAAAGGTATCTTCCCACCATTACTTTTTATCAGACAAATACCGCTCTACTAAAATTTGCCGGTGGTGGGTTTCATGCCCGGCAATCACAAAGCCCAATCCTACTACAGACATTTCATTTTTATTGGCAGTACCTTTTCGAGCCAACATATCCGGTGTCATGGTTTCAAATAGGTCGATTGTTGAAGTACGCAGATGTGCCATATCGTCTGCAATTTTTTTCAGGCTTCGCCCTTGGGCATTGGCTTGTGGCGCATAGTCATTCTCTTCAAAACCACTCAATGGTGTTTTATCGTTTCGCGAAAAGCGCAGAGCACGGTAGGCAAAAATTCGCTCGGTATCAATCATGTGACAAAGTAATTCACGCACACTCCATTTATCATCGGCATATCTAAAGTCCATTTTTGATTCGGGAATGGAATGAACTGCCTCCAGCATTCTGTGACCGGATATCCGAAGAGCCTGTATCAAATCAGTTTCTTCGATTTGCTTAACGTAGTTTTTGTAAAAGTGTGGAATGCTTTCGAGGTTGAGGAGCATAGCTGGTCGTTTTTTTATTTTTGCATTTTACTTAGGGACATCTTTAAAAACCTTTGTTTTCTCCACCTCAACCCTTTCCCTTCTCCAAAAAAGAAGGTTAGGCGGAGTTTTTAGAGATGCCCTTAGTTGACAACAGGACTGAAGCATTAGCAATGTTCAATTGACGCTAAAACTCTGTGAATATTTTGTCATCCATTTGGGTTTCAACCTTCACGTTCTTGGGTCCACCATTGTCAGAGCGGTCCGCAGAAAGCAGCACATTACCATACTTTTGATAGTTATCCCACGGACGAATGAAGTTTGCAGTATCCTTTTTTGCTTCATTAAAGTACGCCCAATATTTGATCATTTTATCTTGAATCCCGACATACAACTTGTATTTGTTTTCAGGCGTAAACCCGACATTGGCGAAGGTCATTTGCAAAATGTTATACCGACTGCTCTTCAACGTATCTTGACCCATGTATTTTAGCGTAACGCCCGAATCTTTCAGTTTAAATGGCATCGTCAGCCAGTACGAGTCATTGATCCAAATCCCCTTTGCGCGTTCCAACATCTTCTTCAATGTATCGGGTTCGGTCAACTCTACACCGTGAAATTTCACACGCCCCGCTCCTGTATTGATGTTTACCAAATAAATGGAACTGTCGCTAGGCGATTCAATCCGTACCCGCCCCTGCTGTTTGTCCCACACCAAATCTCTGCGTCCGAAAAAGTTCCACGAAATGTATCGGGTTTTATCCCAATTTTCACGGCCACCAATGGCGGCCATGATGCTGTCGGCCAACTGGATTGCCGCAGGCTCTGAATTTACCATGTCAAACCCGTCTGCTGCCGGGTTTAGCTCACTAAGGCTTTCTGGTTTTGGGCTACACGCCAGCAACAAAAGGCTAGAGATAAAAACAAGGTGGTTTGTCACAGGGTTACTTTTTAGTGGAGTGAAGGTAATTAAAATCGACAAGGCTTTTATTCTAAACCAGTTTTTTTTCAAGAAGGTATCATTGAAAAAACATTTTGAGCATTTAAAAGTGAGCGAACAAATCATAACTTGCACCAAAAATTGTCGCCATGCAAAATCTTTTCACCCTTTTACTTTTTGCGTTTTGTTCACTAGGTGCTTTTGCACAAAAAGACGCGCGCGAAAGCTATCGGCCAACCGTTCCCATCGTGGTTGATGGCGACCCTAGTGAATGGAAAACCGACTGGCTATTAGATCAGGATGGAAAATTTTTATACAACGTAGGCAATGACGATTCCAATCTTTACTTCAGGGTTAAAATTTCCGATGATTTAACACAAGAAAAAATTGCCCTGTTTGGATTAACACTTAAACTCAATTTGGAAGGGAAAAAGAAGGGAAAATTTGGCCTGAGATATCCGGTAGGTAAAGATGCAAAGCAACTTAAAAAAGATTTTGAACCATTGCCGCAAGATGCCGCTGGCCGAGCAATTGCGAAACGGCTCTTATTGGATGAGGTAGAGGTATTGGAGTTAATTGGGCTTGCAAAGGAGAATATAGTTTCGAGTCGACTGGGTTTGATGAATGGAATCGAAGTACTTATTGTGGCGAATGAAGATGGTACTTATGTGTACGAAGCAAAAATTCCTTACAAGGCATTTAAGATTGATAAATCAAAAGTGCCTGTGTTGGGCGTAGCTTTCGAAACAGGAAGACCAGAACCTAGTAAAGGAGCATCTCCTCCGCCCAACCCCAACCAAGCAGGCCGCACGTTTAGTCAAGGTAATTTCAATCAGTACAATCCCGGTATGTCCCCCACCTATATGTGGGTGGCTGTAAAGTTGAAATAATGAGATTCAGCCCTGAATTTTCCAGTTAGTACACAACTTGCGTAAGGGTTCTGAAAATTTGTCGATCAGACGAAAATATTTTTATCTAGTTTCTTGTGCGTTGTCCTAACTCCAATGGACACAAACTATTTCACTAACTTTGATTCCTTAATTCGTTAACCATGTCCATCCAAAGTAGATTTATTCAAAAAGACCTTGAGCGCATCAAGGCTGCGGTGCGCAAAGCTGAAGATAAAATTTCGGGCGAGATTGTGCCCGTGTTTGTAGAGAAGAGTGGTCATTATTCGATTGCTACCTATCGAGGCTTTTTGGTATTGGCCGGGTTGGCGTTTCTATCGATTATCGTTTTTGACCGTTATATTCCCTCATTGGCAATTTATGATCCCCTGTTGATCTTTTTGTCGGTGACCCTAGTAGGTTTGATTGGCGCGTTAGCGGCCAACTACATTGATCCCCTTAAGCGGATACTGATGAGCCAATCGCATCTAGACCAAGCCACGCGCAAGCGCGCTGAAAATGCTTTTCTGGAAGAAGAAGTATTTGCTACCCGTCATCGGACAGGTATAATGATTTTTGTTTCTTTTTTTGAACGAGAGGTGATCATAATGGCCGATCGCGGGATCAGCAAAGTAGTAGAACAAAAAGAATGGGATAAAATGGTTCGTGGCATCACGGAAAATATTCGCATGGGCAAAGTAGCCGATGGCATTGAAGCCGCCATCCTGCGCAGCGGAGAAATTCTCTTAGAAAAAGGGTTTTTGAAAACCGTAGATGACGTGAATGAGCTGCGCGATGATTTGAGAATGGAGTAAATATATATTCAATTTTCAATGAATCGATCCTTTCAATCAAATTCCTTTATGCGCATTTCGATATTATTTTTTATTTTTTCATTGGTAAGTTTGCCCGTTCTCGCACAGCGTGCAGTGCCAGCGCACGGTGGCAGATGGGTGCATGACGAAGCCAATGTGTTGTCCGCCTCCACCATTGCTCAACTTGAGCAAATTTTACAAGCAGAAAGGGATTCTACCACCAATCAAATTGCCATTTTGATTATTCCGTCTTTGGAAGGCGAAGACATGGATGGCTTTGGCATAAGGGTGGCGGAAGCGTGGAAGGCGGGGGATAAAAAAAATGACAACGGTGTAATTTTTATCGTGTCGACACAAGATCGCAAAATGAGGATTGAAGTGGGTCAAGGATTGGAAGGGGTGCTGACCGATGCGTTGTCGAGTCGCATCAACCGGAATGAAGTGGCTCCCAATTTTCGAACTGGGAACTATGATGCCGGTGTTGCGGCCGGGACAATTGCTATCATCCAGGCGATCAAAGGAACCTACAAAAATGACAGCCCCCCCAATCGCAAGCGGGGTGGTAAAGCACGCTCGCCTTGGACAACTCTAATTTTGATAATCATTATAATCGTTTTTATGTCGAGGAGAAAAGGCGGTGGCGGTGGCATGGGAGGATACTGGGCAGCAGGTGCGCTGTTGGGCGGTGCTGGTCGCGGCTTTGGCGGCAGCTCGGGTTCATGGGGCTCTTCTGGTGGAGGGGGAAGTTTTGGCGGAGGGGGATCGAGTGACTCTTGGTAAAGATTGTTCAGCAAAAATTGACAATTGACAAAAATGCAATTGACAAAACAGACTCCCAGCTATAAATTTTGTGCCGCTAGTTTAAGTCGGTTTGCGCTTAATAGGGCGCTATTCTTTTTTCTTTTGGTGTCCATCTCTGCAGCTGCCCAAAAGCCGATACCCGAACTGTGGGGGCAACGCATCCATGACGAAGCTCATGCTCTCAAACAAGAAATGGTGGATCAGCTTGAGAAGGATTTAAAATTCTACGAAGATTCCACAAGCAATCAGATTGCAATTTTGATTGTTCAATCGTTGGAAGGCGAAACGATTGAGGATTATTCCATCAAGGTAGCTGAAAAATGGAAGTTGGGCACCGAGAAAAAAGACAACGGTGTGCTTGTGGTCGTTGCAATTGATGATCAAAAAATGCGCATTGAAGTTGGCGCTGGGCTAGAAGGAGTTTTAACGGACGCCCTGTCTAGTCGAATCATCCGAAATGAAATGGCTCCAGAATTCCGCAGAGGAGATTATGATGCCGGGCTACTGGCCGCGACCAGTTCTATCATCAAGGCAATTGGTGGAGAATATTCTGGCGAGGATGCTGGAGACAGCAATAGCCTGGATGAGATGAGCGTGGGTGGGCAAATTGCGCTAGGTTCTGGGCTGTTTATTTTTTTGGGGATTTTCTCAGGTATCGGCCTATTTTCAAAAGGCGGAATGACTTGGGTAATGTATTTCTTTATGATTCCTTTCTACGCGGTATTCATGGGAATGATCTTTGGATCGTGGATTTTTTTTGGTTACCTCGTTTTGTATCCACTGCTGAGGCTTTGGGTGAAAAAAAGCGGAGTGAATTTAATGGAGTGGCAATCCGCGAATGGTGGTGGTAGCAGTAACAGCAGCTCCGGTGGCGGCAGGTCTTCGGGGGGACGAAGTAGTTTCTCTGGCGGGGGAGGAAGTTTTGGTGGTGGAGGAAGCAGTGGAGGCTGGTAGTTGATTCCCAGAAAAAATAGTTGGTAATTGTGCAATCAAGAAAAGGAACTCACAACCTTTAAACTAGTGTCGATAAATCAACTCAGCAGATTGTCATCCATTACCTGCGCTTTGTCTATTTTGCGCTGCCCACTTTTCTGTTGTTTTCAATCTCACTGCTGGCCAAAAAGCTACACCCAAACTATTAGGTCAACGAATTCATGACGAAGCCAAAGTCCTAAAACATGAAACGATTGAACATCTTCAAAGGCGACTGAAGATTTTTGAAGATTCTACTTCCAACCAGATTGCCGTGCTGTTGGTTTCTTCGTACGATGGAGAGGTGTTGAAAGCGTAGCAATTTTTCAGGTGGGGAGGAAGTTTTGTTGGCGGAGGAAGCAGCGGAAGTTGGTGAGTTGAAGCTGTTCAAATTCAATTAAATCCATCTACTTTCAATTAGGCAAATGCCTCGGCTATTCTTATTTTTGACGCTCCAAATATCAATCTTTAACCCCTCTGCATGAAGCGCGATAAAATCATCTTCGACCTCATTGAAAAAGAAAAACAACGCCAAGAACATGGCATTGAGCTAATTGCCTCCGAAAATTTTACATCCCCTCAGGTAATGAAGGCACAAGGCTCCGTGCTTACCAACAAATATGCCGAAGGCCTTCCCGGCAAGCGGTATTATGGCGGCTGCGAGGTAGTGGATGAGGTAGAGCAATTGGCCATTGATCGGGTAAAAGAATTATTTGGTGCGGAGTGGGCAAATGTGCAACCTCACTCGGGCGCACAAGCCAATGCCGCAGTAATGTTGGCCTGCTTAAAACCGGGTGATAAAATTTTAGGTTTTGATCTTTCACACGGTGGCCATTTAACCCACGGCTCTCCCGTAAATTTTTCGGGCAAATTGTACCAGCCGTCTTTTTACGGAGTGGAGCAAGAAACAGGCTTGATCGATTTTGATAAAGTGATAGAAATCGCGCAGCGTGAAAAACCTAAAATGGTCATTTGCGGTGCATCGGCTTACAGCCGCGATTGGGACTACAAGAAATTGCGCGAAGCGGCTGATTCGGTTGGTGCCGTGTTATTAGCGGACATCTCTCACCCGTCAGGGTTGATTGCCCGTGGACTACTGAATGATCCGATGGAATATTGCCACATCGTAACTACCACCACGCACAAAACGCTACGTGGGCCACGCGGTGGGTTAATCATGGTTGGTAAAAACATTGAAAATCCATTTGGATTTAAAACACCCAAAGGTGAATTAAGAAAATTGGGTTCTGTGTTGGATTCAGGAGTATTTCCCGGCACGCAGGGTGGTCCATTGGAACATGTGATCGCTGCAAAGGCCATAGCGTTTGGCGAAGCCTTGACAGACGAGTATTTGGAATATATCGTTCAAGTAGCCAAGAATGCAAAAGCAATGGCTAATGCCTTTGTAGAGAAGGGGTACAAAATCATTTCTGGCGGCACCGACAATCACTTGATGTTGATTGACCTTCGTTCGAAAAACCTGCCTACCGGTCAGGCAGGTCTGACAGGAAAAATTGCAGAAGAGTCGTTGATTCAAGCCGACATCACCATCAACAAAAACATGGTGCCGTTTGATACACAATCGCCCATGGTAACATCAGGTATGCGCATTGGCACACCCGCTGTAACCACCCGGGGCATGAAAGAGAAAGACGTAGTAAAAGTAGTTGAACTCATTGATGAGGCCTTGAAAAAACCGGGAGACCAAAAGCACTTAAAGTCAGTAAAGCGCAAGGTGAATACATTCATGAAGAAGTTTCCTTTGCTTAGTTGATTATTTGCAGGACCTTATTGTTTCCCGCAGATTGCAATTGAATTTGGTTGAATCTGTGGGGAATTTTTTGAATTATGGCTGAAGAAAAAGAAATGGCTTTCCTCGATCACCTTGAGGAATTGCGTTGGCATGTGGTGCGAGCGGTTGGTGCGATCATCCTTATGATGATTGTATCTTTTGCCTACATCAAAGAGATTTTTGAAAATATCGTATTTGCCCCTGCCAAAATAAGTTTCCCAACCTTCCATTACATGTGTGAGCTGGGCAAATTGACTGGCTTTGAAGCAAGCCTGTGTGTAACCGAGTTGCCGTTCAAAGTGCAAAGCCGCCTTATGACAGGCCAGTTTATGATGTCTCTCACGGCTGCCTTTGTGATTGGGTTAATTGTATCGTTCCCCTACGTGATATGGGAGCTGTGGAGCTTTGTTAAACCAGGTCTTCAAAGTAAAGAAAGAAAATTTTCTAAAGGAGCCGTGGCAGCTATCTCTTTCTTATTTCTGCTGGGCATCTTTTTTGGATACTATATTTTGTCGCCTGTTACCATTTGGTTTTTGTCTACCTATTCCATCAGCGATATGATCGTGAATGAGTTTGATATTACCTCGTACGTGTCTACGCTCGCGAGTTTGATTTTAGGATGCGGCCTTCTATTCCAGTTTCCTATGGTTATCTATTTCCTTTCTAAGATCGGAATTGTTACTCCCGAGTTGATGCGCAAATACCGGAAGCACTCCGTTGTGGTAATTTTGATTTTAGGGGCGGTAATTACTCCCTCAGGAGACCCATTTAGTTTAACGGTAATCTCGTTACCTTTATATATGTTGTTTGAAATCAGTATTTTTATTTCGAGCAGAGTAGTAAAGAATAAATTAAAAGCCGAGGCCGCAGAGTTGCGTGCCGATCAACAACAATGATAATGGAAAAAATTGCTGTAGGTGCAGATCATGCAGGTTTTGAATATAAAGAACACTTAAAGCGTTGCCTCGAGAAAAAAGGCTATGCAATCAAGGACTTTGGAACTTACAGTAGCGACTCTGCTGACTACCCCGACTTTGCCCATCCCGTGGCAACGGCCGTTGAAAAAAAAGAATTCGATTTGGGCCTGTTGATTTGCGGAAGTGGTAATGGTGTGGCTATGACTGCCAACAAGCATCAAGGAATTCGAGCAGCCATTTGTTGGAAAGAAGAGTTAGCAGAATTGGCACGCACACACAACAACGCAAATATCTTGTGCATTCCAGCGAGGCATGTAAGCATTGAATTAGCGGAGACAATCCTTGACAAATTTTTGCATTCCTCTTTCGAGGGCGGACGTCATGCTACCCGCGTTGGCAAAATCAGTTGCTAACTTTGTAATAGAATTTTCCCTCCCTTCGATACAGTGGCTGCAACCTAGGAATTCTTTCTAGTATCGGCTTCATTAAATCATCTTTATCTATTATCACCTCTGGCGCATCGTTTTGAAAAGATTGATCGATCAAAACAATGTTTTCAAAATACTCAGGATGTTCAAAAATCTCTTTTGACAATGACCAATTCAAAAAATAACCTGCCATCTTGTTTCCTTTAAATATTCCAAGATCGTCTCCCAAAACTAAAAGGTGCTTATTGGCTACTTGTGATTTAAATTCCGACTCAGCCGGGAAAAAAGAAGAATAATCTACTGACTCTATTTTTCCTTTCCGGGATGCCCAACTCGTACTTAGTATGCCAACAATAAAAACCCAAAGCATTGCTTCCGCTATCCGTTTTCTTCTTATCAGCAAAAGATAATGACTGATAAAATAGGCCAGCGGTGGAATAAATGGATAAAAGCTATGAGGCGTAAATTCTCTCGACAACGCTACCTGAACAAGCGCCACGAGTACCCACAAAAACATCACCTGCAAAAGTTGTGATTGGTACTTGGTAAAATGTGCTTCGCGGTTCAACATGAAAAGCGCTAAGAAAAAATAAATGATCGGAACAATACCCAATATAAAAACCGCACGCAGGCTGATTAATTTCGAAAAAAATCCCGCTATGTTAGCCAGATAAAAATAATCTGCAAAGGCAACCTGATTGTTCCAGAAAAAATAAAAGGAAAAGATGACCGCATGTGGAAGTATAAATCCAAAAATGAGAAGAAGCGTTTTACGAAAAGTAATCCTGGTAAAAAGGATAAGAATGGCAATGGCGCCAACCAAAAAAATTGAATAGCTAAAAATGATGAGAGACGCCAGTCCGAGGTAAATACCGAGGTTCAGGATAATCTCATCACGTTGAACCTTAAACTCAATTTCCTTGAACAGGTTATTGAGCGCAAACAGCAGAATCGTGGAGGCTAGCAGCTCGGGCGAAAGCGAAAGGAGATCAAAAGAAAAAAAAGTGAGTATCGCAAAAATTAATGAAGGTACATAGGTGTTTTCATTGTGTGCCTTGTTGTTGATCAAAAGAATGCCAAAATATGAAGCCTGAAAAAAAATAAGTAGAAGCGCCAATAAGTGCCGGGCAGTTATCGACTTCCCGAAAAGAACAAATACCCATTTTGAAAACCATGCTGCCAACGGTGCGGCATCGTCAATCAATTGAATGTATAACGATTTACCGCTTGATAGCGCCTCGCCCAATAAAAGGCCTTTGAGTTCCTGCAAAGTCAACTGGGCAGGTTGAATCAACAACGGCAAGCTAACAATGATTAAAATCAGCAGAACGCCCAGCAGGCGATAGGGATCGTTAAGTCTGAAAAAGCGAAGCACTGCGAGTAGTCTAAAAGTTCAAAGTTAGGATAAAGTCCGATTCGCGGGGTACAAGGTAGTCGCACTTTTCAACTATCTTTGCCCAATGAGTGGCACAGTTCGACAACAAAAATATAGCAAGCTGATTTTAAAAGAACTCAGCGACATTTTTCAGAAGGAAAAAACCAACATTTTAGACAATGCCTTCATTACATTGGCTGATGTAAAGATGAGCCCCGATTTGAGCGTGGCCACCGTCTATTTGAGCATGACTTTGGTAAAGGACAAAAACGCGGTGCTGGCAAAGATCAACCTTAAAAAGAGTGAGATCAGAAAAGCCTTGGGAAACAAAATCCGCAACCAAGCGCGCATTGTTCCGCACTTGAATTTTTTCATCGATGAAATACAAGAAGATGCTCAACGAATAGAAGACATCATCAAAAACCTGAACATACCTAAAGAAGAGAAATAGTTAACCGCTTTCAAAGTGCATAGCTTCCAAATTGAACTTTGAATTCTGAACGCTGAACCTAATGAACTTACCTCTTTTCATCGCCAAACGATACTTCTTCTCGAAGCGAAAAAAGAACTTCATCAATATTATTTCAATTCTATCTATGGTAGGCGTGGCCTTTTCCACTGCTGCCCTCATCATTGTGCTGTCTGTTTTTAATGGGCTCGAAGACTTACTGCGTTCGCTCAACAATTCTTTCGACCCTGAAATAAAAGTCGAGGCCGTAAAAGGAAAATCGTTTGTAGTTGACTCCCTATTCCTACAAAAAATTAGATCCATTAGTGGTGTAGAGATTGTGACCGAGGTAATTGAAGACTATGCCTACATGCGCTACCGCGATGCCGATATGGTAGTCACGATCAAGGGCGTGAGTGACAATTTTTTGGATCAACACAGATTAGACGGCCACATCGTAGATGGTAAACCTCGGTTGGTAGAAAGCGGAATCAATTATGCCATTATCGGCCGGGGGGTGCAATACGCGCTTTCCATTGGCATTGAAAACAACATCTATCCCCTGCAGGTTTTTTACATTAAAAATTCTAAGGCTTCAACCATCGACATATCGAAAATTTATTCTCGAAAAGATATTGAACCCGGAGCGGTGTTCTCGATAGAAAAGAGTTATGACGAGAACTATGTTTTCCTGCCCTTGGCCTTTGCCAAGGAATTACTCGATTACGGAGATAAAAGAACTTCTTTGGAAGTAAAGACAAACTCAGGGTCAAACGTAAAATCTGTGCAAGCGAAAATTAGGGAAGCGTTGGGAAAAGACTTTTCGGTTCTTACCAATGAAGAGCAGCATAAAGACTTATACAAATTGTTAAAAATGGAAAAGCTCTTTGTGTTTATTTCTCTTGCCATTCTAATGCTAGTAGCTTCTATCAATATCTTTTTTTCATTGATGATGTTGGTGATCGACAAGAAAAAGGATATCGCTATTCTTTCTGCCGTGGGTGCCAGCCCAACGCTCATCAAACGAATTTTCATAAGTGAGGGCGTGCTGATCGCCTTTCTTGGTGCGAGCTTTGGACTCGTGTTTGGCGGCACGATTTGTTGGCTTCAAGATCATTTTGGACTCGTGGGCATGGGTATCGAAAATGCGTTGGTGTCCAATTATCCTGTTAAACTTAAGCTGCTTGACTTCCTGACTACCTCCTCAGTAATTGTGGCCATCACACTCCTTATTTCTTTTTACCCCTCCTCATTGGCAGCAAAATCCTTTTCGACAAAGGAATTGTAGCATGTAATGAATATGTAGGTAATAGGTAAAAATGCCAATAAATAATTGCGACAAAAAAGCTACTTTGCAAGTCACCTTATTTTAAAAAACCTAGAAAAAGGGTCTTTAGACGTCTTTTCACAGGTTAAGTCAAACAAGAGGAAGGTGATTTTTGGATGAAAGTATCTGCTGCTCAACCTTTTCAGATCATTTACTCGCTTTATCAGCACGAGTATTTAGGCTATATTTTCGAGTCGTTTATCGTGCATTTGGACGAAAAAGGGAAGCTTACTTACCAGCACCAAAATATCTCCGGCAAAAATGCCCGCGAATTTTCCAAAGGCTTAGACACCCGCGATTTTGAGTTGATCGAGATGATGGATAGCATGAATCAAGATGCTGTGCTCAAACATTTCTCAAAAAAAATAATGAAACCCGATGAGTTCTTCAGCAAGGTTTTCCACAAAGAAAAAGGAGACGAGCTTTTGCAAGAACAGATCGAGGCCTACATGGAAAAACGAAGGGCTGCCGTGTTGGAAAAAATGAAAGGCAAGCTGTTATTTGAAATGGGTAACGATGGCGAACCGACATGGCGAAAACTGGAGGTGTTGGAAAAGCGGGCTACCATTCAGTTCCACTTTCAGCGTACCGAGGAAAATACCAACTACTACCCTACCATCTCCCACGATGGAAAGAAAGTAGAAATACCCAACCCAGCCGCCTATCTCACTTGCAGGCAACCCGCGTGGATGGTCTTTAATGGCAAGCTTTATGGCTTCGAGAAATATGTGGATGGAAAAAAACTGCAGCCATTCCTCAATAAAAAACATGTTGTCATACCAAAAAATCTGGAGGAGACATATTACAATCGTTTCGTTGCACCTCTGATTGCTTCGTTTGATGAAATCGAAGCGTCCGGATTTGAAATCGCCAAACACGAATATGAGCCCCATGCACTGCTGACGATATCTGAATTACCTCCGGCCAACCAAAAAAACGTACCTACCCTTTTCGAAACATCAGAAAATGAGGAATCGCACGATGATGAAGCAGGGAAAATAGTTTTCGATCTTTCCTTCCGCTATGGAAAATATAAGTTTCGGGGCGATGCCTTTGGCCCTGTAAGCGTAACGGTGGAGAAAAAAGAAAACGATTACGTCTTCCATCGCATCAAGCGCAATACTGATTCAGAAAAAAAATCTGCCCAAACCCTAATCAAATTGGGTCTGCCCTTACGGGGATTTCGATGTGCTGTCGAGAAGTCACAAGCGTTCTCCTGGCTAAATGAAAACCGCACCAACTTGCTCAACCTGGGTTTTGAAGTGAGCCAGCCAGAAAACAGAGATAAAAAATACTTTGTCGGCAAGGCAGTCATTGAACTAGAAGTAAGAGAGAGCATCGATTGGTTTGATATACATGCGAAGATCAAGTTTGGCGAATACCAAATCTCATTTAAAGAACTGCGCAAGCTGATCTTAAAAAAGAAGGTAGAATTCAAATTGCCCAATGGCGAAATTGCCATCATACCTGAAGCTTGGCTAATCAAATACGGTGACCTTTTCGCGCTAAGCGAAACACATGGCGATCATGAAAAGCCGGTGCTGAAAAAACACCACATCAACTTAGTGACAGAATTGGAAGAAGGACACTTGGCGAAAGTTCATATCAGCGATCGTCTCCGCAACCTTCAATCGTTCACCGGCATTAGAGACTATCCCCTGCCCGTTGGCTTTACCGGCACACTTCGCCCCTATCAAAAGGCCGGATACAATTGGTTGCGTTTTCTAAATGAATTTCATCTGGGCGGATGCTTGGCAGATGATATGGGTTTGGGAAAAACGGTTCAAACCCTCGCGCTTTTACAATCTGAAAAAGAAAAAGGAAAAGCCGGCACTTCATTACTGGTAATGCCTACTTCATTGATCTACAATTGGGAAATGGAGGCTGCCAAGTTTGCCCCTGATTTAAAGATTTTGACTTATACGGGCACACAGCGAAACAAAGATGTGGGGCGTTTTAGCAAATACGATTTGGTGCTTACCTCTTATGGCATCACACGCTTGGATGTAGATGTGCTTGACAAATTTTATTTCAACTACATCATTTTGGATGAATCGCAAGTGATCAAAAATCCAACAGCCAATATTGCGAAGGCTGTTATGCAATTGAAGTCACGTTACAAATTAACGTTGACCGGCACACCGCTTGAAAACACTACGCTCGACCTGTGGTCGCAGATGACGTTCATCAATCCTGGCTTGTTGGGGGGGCAGACTTTTTTCAAGAAAGAATACCAACAACCCATCGAGAAGAAAGCAGACGAAGCCAAAACAAAAAAGTTGAATGGAATCATACGTCCGTTTATGCTTCGCAGGTTAAAATCACAGGTAGCTACTGATCTCCCCGAAAAGGTGGAGAACATTTACTACACCAACATGAGTGCGGAGCAAGAGCAAAAATATGAGGAGGTTAAATCTTTTTATCGTCATAAAATTCTTGAGCTGATCGATAAAGAAGGAATAGGCAGCTCGCGTATGCAAATTTTAGAGGGCCTCACCAAGCTGCGGCAAATTTCCAATCATCCTAAAATGATTGATTCTCATTACACTGGCACTTCAGGCAAGTTGGAAGATGTTTCGCACATGATTGAAAATGCCCTGCTGGAAGGCCACAAGCTGTTAGTGTTCAGTCAATTTGTAAAACATTTGGAAATAGTGAAGGAGATGCTGAAGGACAGAAAAATCCCGTTCGCATATTTGGACGGCTCTAGCACCGACCGTAAAGAACAAGTTGAAAAATTCAACAAAACCCCGGACTTAAAAGTATTTTTGATTTCCATCAAAGCGGGTGGGCTTGGTTTAAATTTAACAGAAGCGGATTACGTTTTCATCCTTGATCCTTGGTGGAACCCTGCCGTAGAAGCACAAGCGGCAGATCGTGCCCACCGCATTGGGCAAAAGAAAAAAGTATTTACCTACAAATTTATCACGCGCAACACGGTAGAAGAAAAAATTCTTACCCTTCAAAAGCACAAGCTGAAGCTTTCAGAAAATCTCATTCAGAACGAAGAGAATGTTGTAAAAGCGCTTTCGCGCGAAGACATTGAGATGTTGATGAGTTAATTTAATCAGGCTGCAGGCTTTCTTATCTACCTAATTTGGACTCTGCCAACTAGAAGCCTGAAGCCATCGGTTAAGTATCATCTCCCAGAGGGAACGATACGGAATTTGGTCTCAGTTTTCCTTTCAGTAGACTTTTGAACTTTGCAGCGCCTCCGGAAATTGTCGTATACCTGTGAAAGAACTTCGCGTAGGATCTTGGTGGTAATCACTATATTTGGATTCACTCCGCTATCATGGTCACGAAAGAATCTGCCTTCAAAAAAATAGCCGAACTGGTTGAACGGTTTGGTGAACAGATTGACTCCTATAAAAAAGCAGCGTACAACGAAACCCTCACGCGAAGAGATTTCATTGATCCATTCTTCAAAGCATTGGGTTGGGATACCGACAATGAACAAGGCTATGCCGAAAGCTATCGCGAAGTCATCCATGAAGACAAAGTAAAAATTGGAAAGGCAACCAAAGCCCCCGATTATTCATTCCGGTTATCGGGCAGCAAGCGGCTTTTTTTTGTGGAAGCCAAGAAGCCCAGTGTCGTTATTAAAGATGATATTCTTCCTGCCTATCAGTTGCGTAGGTATGGATGGAACGCCAAGCTCGCAGTTAGCATTGTAACCGACTTTGAAGAGTTCGCCATTTACGACTGCACCAAAAAACCAAACGCTACCGATAAGGCTTCGGTTGCCCGTATAAAATACCTCACCTTTAAAGAGTATATAAAAGAATTTGATTTTCTGTGGGATACGTTCAGCAAAGAGCGCGTGCTAAAAGGAAGTTTTGACAAGTTCATTGAAAGCAGTGCCGGCAAGCGCGGAACTGCCACCGTAGATAAAGAATTTTTGGTTTCGCTTGATACGTGGAGAACCTATTTGGCTACCAGCATCAGCTTAAACAACAAGCAACTGGATGAAGACGAAATTAATTTTGCGGTACAACAAACTATCGATCGGCTCATCTTCTTACGAATTGCAGAGGCTCGATTTATTGAACCCTATGGGAATTTGCAAAGTGCATTAAAGGGCGACTATTACACCAACCTTTTCAAAATTTTTGAAGACGCTGATCAAAAATACAACTCCGGGCTTTTCGATTTTAAGAAAGATAAGATTTGCAAATCGTTGAAAATTGATAACAAGGTTATCAAAAACATTATCAATGAGCTGTATTACCCATTAAGTCCCTACGAGTTCTCGGTACTCTCCGTTGAAATTCTGGGCAGTGCCTATGAACAATTTCTTGGTAAGGTCATCCGGCTGACGCCTGCCCACCAGGCCCGTATTGAAGAAAAGCCCGAAGTGCGGAAAGCTGGTGGAGTGTACTACACGCCTCAATACATTGTCGAGTACATTGTGAAAAATACCGTTGGCAAATTGGTGGAAGGAAAAACGCCAGAAGAGATCAGCAAACTGAAAATTGTTGACCCGGCTTGTGGCAGCGGAAGTTTTTTAATTGGCGCCTACCAATACTTGTTGGATTATCACAAAGATTATTATTCTGAAAAAGGCAAACCATTGAAAGCAATTTCCCCTCTCCGTGGGAGAGGGGTGAGGGGTGAGGTCCTGACCCCCGAAGGAAACCTGACTACCGCCAAGAAGAAGGAAATATTGCTGAATAACATTTATGGAGTTGATCTCGACTTCAATGCGGTAGAAGTAACCAAGCTCAGTTTGTTGCTCAAGTGCATGGAGGGCGAAACAGAAGCCAGCATTGCCAACCAAATGAAACTTTTTAATGAAAGGGTTTTACCTACTCTTGATAGTAACATTAAAAGTGGAAACACGCTGATTGATTTAGATTTCTATGATGGACAAATCGATTTTGGCGGAGAGAAGAAAATCAAACCATTTAACTGGCAACGAGCCTTTCCAGAAGTTTTTAATATTAAAATAAAGCCAAAGTCTACACCCGATCCTAAAACCAAATTGAAACATGCGCTAGAGAAAGCGGGTGAAGCCAATATGGAGTTAACAGAAGCGATAGAGGCGTTTGAAAAAACTGTTAAAGAACCAATGGAATACTACGGGGATTTTGGTGGTTTCGATTGTGTAATCGGAAATCCTCCCTACGTACGACAGGAAATGCTGGGTGATTTCAAAGCTTATTTTCAATTGCGATACAAAGTATACCACGGCACAGCCGATTTGTACAGTTATTTCTTCGAGAAGGGCATGGCGCTTTTGCGCGAAGGTGGGTTGTTCGGCATTATTGTAGCCAACAAATGGATGCGCGCCAACTATGGCGAGCCACTTCGCAAATGGCTAAAGGAGCAAGACATTAAAGAAATAATAGACTTTGGCGACTTGCCTGTGTTTGAAAGTGCAACTACCTATCCGTGTATTTTTATTTCAAGCAAATCGAAAAAAGCTAGCTCGTCAATTGATGTGGTTAATGTGAAGACGTTGAAGTTTGGAAATTCACTACAAGACTATGTTTCGCAGCATACTCAAAAGCTGAGCAAAAGTTTGTTGGACGATAGCGGTTGGAATTTAGCCGGTGAAACGGAGCATCTTCTTTTAAAGAAACTTCAAAGTAAAGGCATACCCTTAAGTGAATATGTAAAAGGTAAAATTTACAGAGGAGTTTTAACTGGACTAAACGAAGCCTTTGTAATTGATGAAGAGACAAGAAAGAGATTGATTAAAGAGGACAAGAAAAGTGCAGATATAATTAAGCCATTTTTGGCAGGTAGAGATGTTAAGCGATATCAGTCTCCAAATAGCAAAAGCTATTTGATCTTGTTCCCGAAGGGCTTTACAAATGAAAAAGGAAACAAACCAAAAAGCCCATTCAGTTGGTTGAAAGAAAAGTATCCGGCAATAACAAATCACCTAGAACAGTTTCAGGTAAAAGGAAAGAAACGGTTTGATCAAGGAGACTATTGGTGGGAACTTAGGGCGTGTGATTATTACAAAGAGTTTGAGAAACCAAAAATCATTATCCCGGCTATTGTTAAAAGTGCATCGTACACTTTAGACACGTCTGGTTTTTATTCGAATGATAAAACAAGTATCATTTCTTTGGATGATAAGTATCTGCTTGCCGTTCTAAACTCAAAGGCGTGTGATTATTATCTTAGGTCAATTGCGGCCACAAAGCAAAATGGCTACTTTGAATACAAACCAATGTATGTTGAACAATTGCCTATACCTGAATCTTCCAGCGCGACAAAATCAGATTTAACAAAATTAGTTGATCTAATCCTGCAACTGCACAAACAAAAAGCCGAGGCGAAAGTACCGGGTGTGATTGAGCAGATTGAAAACCAAATTGCCTACACGGATAACAAAATAAACCAACTGGTTTACCAACTCTATGATTTAACGGAAGAAGAAATTAAAATTGTTGAAGCCCTATGAACAAGACCACCAATGTTAAACTAAACCATGCACTTCAAAACAGTGATGCATACATCAAACAACTAACATCAATGCCCGATAGCAAACTATCCAAGCACCTCGATTTGTTTCGGCAACAAATGCAAATGGCCTACGAACAGAAAAACTATCAAGCCTACGAATTGCTGGTAGAATATGAACGGCAAGTATTTATGGCGAGGCTAAATAAATTTGACTCAATGAACGATAACGATTCAAAAGCTAAGCGAGGCCGTTATAAACAAGTAAGCAAATATCAATCAACCAAAAGCCATGCCCGGTAGCAAACCATCCAAGAACCTTGATCTCTTTCAGCAGCAAATCCAAACGGCTTACCGCGAAAAAAACCAAGATGCTTTTAAGGCAATGGTGGAATATGAGCGCCATGTGCTGATTGCACGGCTTAGAAAATCGTGAAAGCAGCCGTTCGGCAAAAATTTGTTTCTGGCATTCTACTCGCGCTCCTTGGCGCAGTCCTCTTTTCCACGAAGGCTATTTTTGTAAAACTTGCCTATCGCGATACGAACATTGATGCACTCACGCTACTTGCGTGGAGAATGATTTTTTCTATTCCGTTCTTTTTGAGTGCCGCCTTTGTTTCCTCCAGCAAAACAGAAAATGTAAAGTTCACCTTCAAACAATGGGCGTACATCGCCCTGATCGGCTGTTTGGGCTATTACATCAGCAGCTTGTTGGATTTTATGGGACTGCAATATGTTTCTGCGGGCATCGAGCGACTCATTCTGTTCGTCTACCCCACGCTGGTGTTGTTGATGTCGGCTGTGTTTTTTAAAATCAAGATTAAGCCGCTGCAATGGCTGGCCGTCATCATCACTTATATTGGTTTGGTAATCGCTTTTTTTGGCGAAATAAATATTCAATCTGCACGAAACGAAAACTTCCTCCTCGGCTCGTTTTTCATTTTCGTTTGTGCCTTTACCTATGCAGCCTATATTGTTGGCAGCGGCCGATTGATTCCCAAAGTTGGCGCAAGTAAATTCAATAGCTATGCCATGAGTTTTGCTTCGTTAGGCGTGTTTCTTCACTTTGCGGTTTTTAGTAACGTGTCGTTGTGGAATTTGCCCCCGCTTGTTTATGTGTACAGTTTTTTAATGGCCGTTTTTTCAACCGTGCTGCCTTCGTACTTAGTGACCGCCTCCATCAACAAAATTGGGTCGGGCAATACCGCGATTGTTGGTAGTGTAGGACCTGTTTCAACCATCCTACTTGCAAATACTTTTCTGGGTGAGGGGGTAACTGTTTGGCAAATTGCAGGCACGGTTTTAATCTTAACCGGTGTTTTAATTATAGGAAAACAAAAGTAGTTTTATACAATGAAAAACGTGTTGCTTGTCCTGCTGGTAGTTAGCGTCACCCCGCAGCTTTGTGCCCAAAGTAAGTCATCTGTTTTTATTTTATTAAATAAACGTACCGATCAACAGGAGCTACCCAAAGAGCAGATAGATAAATTGATGGAGGGTCACATTGCCTATACCAAAAAGATGGCCAAGGAAGGAAAGCTATTGGCTGCCGGGCGGTTTGAGGGCGGTGGTGGAATTTTTATTTTTGATACCAACTCTAAAGAACGAGTTAGCGAATGGATAAAAAACGATCCGGCCATGCAAGCTGATCAGTGGAGCGCGGAAATCCTTTTGTATACTCCACGTTATGGCTCCATTTGTGCATTGAAAGAACCTACTCAAACAACCAAGTATTCTTTTGTTCGGTACATTCCCAACATCGCAAAATTTAACGTGCAAGATGCGCCCGAGCTATTTGGCAAACATGATAACTATCTAAAAGAAATCAAAAAGACTGGCAACGTGATTGCCGAAGGCATTTTTGGCGACCATGAAGGCGGTATCCTAGTGATGAAAGGAGAAATACAAGCCGAAGTGATCGAGAACGACCCTGCCCTGCGCGAAGGTCTTTTGGACGTAGATAGAAAGCAACTGTACATCGCCAAAGGGACTTTTTGCGAGAAGTAATTTTTTACCATAGGTGCACCTCAACTATGTAGTAAGCAGAAACGAAATTTTAGTTGTCGCTTTGTTCCGACTTCACCTCTATCCGCCACCCATATTCCTTCTCAAAATATTCGATCACATGCATCTTGAGAAGTTTTTCTTGCTCAAGAATATCGAAGTGAGGGAGTTTATTAATTAGTTTCCAATGAGGCCAGCCATCTTTGTCCAACCCTTCCAATTCGTAGTAGCCAGCCAAGCTAAGCACTTTGCAAATAGCAATATGCATCAAGTCTTGCTTCTCTTCCTTTTCGAAACGCTTTGCGCCTTGCCCCAACTCCTGCACGCCTATCAGAAATAAAACCTCGTTGAGATCTTTTGGTTTTTTATCGATCTGCTTTTCTATTTCTGCCAATAAGCCAGCCCACTGCCGCTCGGCATCTAAATCTCTTTTGAACATTTAATTTTTATTCAGTTCATCCCAATACTCGAATCCCCTGCGCAAATGTGGCACTACAATCGTTCCGCCCACAAGCGTAGCTACGCCCATGGCTTCATGCACTTCTTCCGTAGAAAATCCCACCTCCTTGCATTTCCCCAAATGATACTTTACGCAATCATCGCATCGCAAAACCAATGAACACGTGAGACCAATCAATTCTTTTGCTTTGACATCTAGCGCGCCTGCTTGGTACGCATTGGTATCTAAATTGAAAATGCGTTTGATTATTAAATTATCAGCCTCCATGATACGTTCATTCATTTGGCTGCGATAGGCATTAAATTGTTCAACTTGACCCATATTTGCTTCGTTTTCTTTCTTGCGCAAAAGTACACTACTTATCGTAAATTAAGCCATCTGCCGATTTTTTGGTAGTTTCATGTCTTCAAATCTATTTGTATGAGAATAAGCTATATTCTAATTGCCGTCTTTTTTGTTTGGTGCATTATTTCGTCTCAATGGTATTTGTTCGGGGTAAAAGGCCTTCTCATTGACCCTGCTCACTTCAGCCCACATGAAACCACCATGGGCATTGTTGAAGTACTCGTTATGCTGTTAGTGACTGTGTTAATTGGTTTTGGAATTGCCTGGTATTTAAGACAAACTTCAATCGATGAAAAATCTGCGAACATTAATGCTGGCCGAACGGAGCGAGCTGAATTATTAAAGCGTCTACAAGAGAGCGAAGGGCAAGCAGAGCGTGTAGAGCTAAAATTGACGCGAGCACAGCTGACATTCAAAGCAGATTTTCAAACATTGGAAGCAGAAAAGGAAAAACTGAAATCAGACCTAGAACCAGAAAAGAGGGAAGCAAGTCGGCTGAAAGACGAACTACAGACACTGCGTCCCAAAGTGCAATTAGCCGATGTGGAATTGGGTCGGGTCACCTTCCAGATGAAGCAATTGGAAAATCAATTGATAGAAACAAAAGAAGTCAATCAAAAATTGGCGGTAGAATTGGAAGAAGCGCGGGCGGCAAAACCGGTCAGAAAAGAACCTATGTTCTCGGACTTTATTGTCGGCCAGCGCCTCGCGGGAGCGGATATCTCAGAAAAGCACAAAGATGACTTAAAGCATATTTCCGGAATTGGGCCCGTGATTGAAAAGAAACTAAATAACTTAGGGATTTACACTTTCCGCCAGATCAGTGAATTCACGCCTCAAATAATTGAGCATGTGACGTCCTCTATTAAATTTTTTCCCGCTCGCATTGGCCGGGATAATTGGATTGGGCAGGCAGCCGCATTGGCCAGACATAGAAAATAGTCAAACCAAAAAATGATCAAGCGATTCCATTCCAAGCGAGGCAGCCCAAGCTTCCTCGTCCCCTCAATGATCGGTGTCTAACTTAAGAATCAGTTCGAACGAAACATTTAATTGTTGGTGTACTTTCACCAACCCCATCATTCTTTTTGGGGGTTCCAAATTAAAATCAGCAAAAACAAAATCGCGGCCACCTTTCAAATGAATCAGCCCGTTGGGCTTCGGTTCGATTGAACAATCCATCTCAAATAATCGGGTGACACCAGCCAACGAAATCTTTATGATGCCCTTGAAGCTATCTTTTCCGCCTGTATAACGGGGGCTTCTTTCAAAAGAGATAAAATCAATGACAATGGCAGGATGAGATTTGGCATTAATGGTTTTACGAAAATCAGAAGTCATCAAAGCAATACCACAATCAAAGCTGGATGCGTCCAATTGCACCTCGCCCCTGACAAACACCGGGCGAATGTTTCTACCTCCTTCGTGCAACACCAGTGTGTCGTTGCCAATATACTTTGGAATGATACAGTTAAATTTATTGATGTTCGTTTTACCCATAATTACTAACTGACTTTTGGGAAGCACTATCAACCGATGAACTAATGGCGCATGAAAATCCCCCCAATAGGCGGAAATGAAAAATGCAAGAATAAACAATCGGGCGGCTTTCATTTGCGAGTCAAGTTAAACCAAAAAAAATTCCGGCCAGTAATAAAACTGGCCGGAACTTCCCTTTAGACTACCTGAGCATTAGAAAGAGATGGCACCTTGAATGACAAAGCCGTCAAACTTACCGTCAAAGAATCTGTTGTTCGGTCCAGTATTGCGAAAGCCACCGTAATTCTGAGTCACGTATTCTCCTTTGAGCAAAATATTGCGGGTAATAAACCATCCTGCGCCAAAAGAAGTGCGATCGATAGTTACATCATAGCGGGTTCCCGCGACAGCTGCAGTGTAACCTTCTGCTATCGTAGAATTAACAGTAATGTAGCGGGCGCCCAAATAAAACTGCTCATCCTTACCAAAGCGGTACAAAGCCTCTATGGCCGTTTGTTGAGCTTTACGATCGTCTTGTTTTGCATAGGTTGCTCCTTCTCCATTTTCAAATGCGCTATTACCGCTTGCCCATTCAAACGTACCAAATACTTCCAGTCCGCTAAACTTCACAAAGGGGTTTATCACAAAGGCAGTTTGACTATCGCGGAAGCCAGGATTGAAACGACCTGAAGTGTAGTTACCTGTTACACTTACGGGGGCATTATCCATCACAAATTGATAATTGGATCCAGTGCGGTCACCACCAAACAACGTGTTGTTGGCAGATGAGCTGGTTGTCATGGCAGAACCGGTAAGCCTTACGCGCAGGTTATCTTTTAGTTGCTTGTCAAAGCCTACTTTAGCATACAAAGAAGGTGCTCGTTTTGCACCAATCGGTGTAGATGGGCTGGCTACGTTTCCTTGAATTTCGCCATCCGTATATCCACCCATTACAATAATACCGTCTTTTTTCCAGTATAATTCAGCACCAATTTCAGTCGTGAAGGCATCCATAATGTTGTTTTCGATCCAAGGGTTCCATAATGTGTGGCCACCATCGCTTCTGCGAAAGTGAGCATCTCCATAATTCACTTCCATGTGTCCTACTTTTAAAGTAAGGTTTTTCCATAGGTTATTGAAAAACTCGCTTTTCAGAAATCCTACTTTGTCAATTTGCAGGTAGCCACCTTTTACCCAAAATTCATTGTGGTGATGTGATGACATGTATGAAACTAGGTTCAAACTAACACCATCATACAACTGAACATCAATATTAAAGTTAGCTTGTGCCAGCGGAAATCCGCCACCCATTTCATAAAGTTGAGGCGCAGGCGGTGGTAAAGTTAACCCATTGCTGTGGTTGAGGCTTTGAAAACCTTGCGTAAATCCAGCACCAAAGCGAATTTTCAAACCATCGTAGGGAATGGTATCCACCTTCGTGGTTTCAAACACATTTATGCCCCGCTTGTCGTAATGCCTGAAGAATTGTATAGCGGGTTGAGCTTGTGCCCAAACCCCTATAGAGCCGAAAAGCAACAAGGCCGTTAACAGATTAGAATAGTTAAATTTAGTTTTCATAAATAGAATTGTTTTTTAGTTAAGTATTATTTTTAATTTTTAATAGGTGCTAATTCAACATTAAAGCTGACTGTGATCTCATCACCGGTTTTTACGGTGCCGAACATAAAAGAAGGAGCTTCTACTTGATAGTCACTCATCTTGATCGCCTTCTTTCCGGTGCAATTCAGTGTCTTGTTAGGTTTTACTTCGCAGGTCGCATCTAATGTTATAGCCTTTGTTGCTCCTGCAATTGATAAGTTGCCAACGCAGGTGAAGATGTTTTTTTGGACGGTAGTAGATGCCAGGCTGAAGGAAATGGCTTTATACTTTTCAGTCTTTAAGGCACTGTAGGCGTTTTTATCCATTGCCTTATGAGCGCTCTTTAAACTTCCGCTTGGAACCGTTGCTACGAGAGATTTAAGTTGGGTTGGAACTCCGGTAGCGTCAAATTCAAAACCAGCCTGAATGCTAGTCTCCAGTGATGTCATCGTCCATTCATGAAGAGTAGAAGTTCCTGCAATGGTGATGTACGAATCGCCCGATTGCTTGTAGTTTGTTTGACCACTCGCTATAGTGCAAAGAAGCACCAAGCCAAAAAATACTGTTCCAATAATTCCGTTTGAGGTTATTTTCTGTGTCATTTTTGTTTTGTTTAACGATCCAAATGTCAGGCACAGCGCAGCGGCAGACTATGATAGAATCTAGGGATCCATGTGACTTTTAGCAGTTTATGGCATGACTTGGATCACATGGCGGTTCAGGTTTTTGAGAGGCGAAAAAATATTTTTTCTAAAATGCTCGGCATGCAGAATAATTTTTACATACCTTGGTAAAAGTTTGAAAAGAGAAGAAACCATCGATTATCACATAAAAACTGCTTGGCATGCAATTGCGCGCATGTACAATCAGCAGGCTATGAACTATGACGGCACTATGTCGATTGGCTACGCATTATTGAACATTCCTTCTAAAGAAGGAGCGGCTGCGATGAAGATTGGCCCATTGATGGGATTGGAGCCAAGGAGTTTGACAAGGCTTATCAACTCGATGGAAGAAAAGGGGTTGATTTATCGAGAGACAGATAAAAATGACAAACGTTCCGTCAAGGTTTATTTGACCAAAGAAGGGAAGAAGATGAAAGAGAAATCGCGCGAAACAGTTTTACGATTTAATGAAGCAATT
>JBBSCN010000026.1:0-25842 GCA_038250265.1 Cytophagales bacterium
AACCAAAGAATATTATTACATGCGTGGTATGCTGGCTACCTATCGTGGTCATCCTGAGCAGGCCGATACATTGTTGCATAAAGTGTTGCAAGAACAAGGCAGTACGCCTGGCTATGGTTGGCATTGCATTGGGTTGGCGAGGGCCCAGCATTATGAAGGATTGACAGCCGAAAGTCAAGAGCGCATCAACAAGGCAGCGCGATTTCAAGAGTTGCACATCGGCACTACTTGGGGACAAGAGCAATATAATTTAGCAGTTGCTTCATTGAACTACCTCAATCAACTGCAGTTCAAAAAAGAATATTGGTTTGAGCATGACGAATGGTACTTCTGGTTGAATCCACTCAATTGGTACCGTTGGGTAAAGTACACCTTAGAAATTCGCCACCACAAAATGATTCTTGCCTCGTTGGTTGCAGAGAATCCAGAACGTGAACAAGTATTATATTCTATTTTCTCCCCTGAAAACTTAATTGCCTTTGATGAGGTGTGGTCAGTGATCGAAGGCTTCGGAAATAAATATTTTATTGACATCTACAAAAAACGATTGGCAACGGACAAGCGCCCACGTGTGAAAAAGTACTTTCGCTACTTTTTAGGTAAACTCTACTTAGCGGAAGGGAAGGAAACAGAAGCCATTAACTACTTTCAGCAAGTATTAAATGAACCTGACTTAGATGATCCTTATCAAACCATGTTGATTGCACGTGTGTACGAGGGCTTGGCGATGGCCAGCGATGGCAAGGAAAAAGAAAACTATGTGCAACAATTGTATGCCCGTTATCCACAGTTGGTTCCTTTCAGTGATTTAACTATGTCTTTTCGGTTGCAAGTGAAAGGAAATCCTACCGATTTGGAAAATGATATTTTGGAAGAGCTTCAATCAAGCCGCATTGATATTACGAGCGACAAAAGCGCGCCACTGGTTACGCTATCTTTCACCCAACGCGGAGAAGCAATCGATGTCAATTATTCTGTTCAATCTGCTGCAGCATTTTCCGGCACGTTGCGAGTGGAGGCGCATGAACGAGCCGATGCAGGAAAATTGCTTGCTTATCGATTATTCAATATTCAAAAAACAAAAACGGGCGAGCGACCAAAGGCCGAACCGCAACCCATAAAAGAGGGAACCGCGAAGACAATCTAGACTTCAGGAGTTTATCTTGTAAGGCAATGGCTGGTTCGCATCCAATTAATCAGCCAACAATAAACCCGTGCAATCCGCTAAAAAGCTTCTTGCTTAAACTACCTTTGTGCCATGCAAACTGAATTTTTGAAAAACCTTGGCATTGAACAGCTAAATGAGATGCAACTGGCAGTCATTGAAAAAGCAAAGATTGCCTCTAACCTCATGTTGCTCGCTCCTACCGGTTCTGGCAAGACGATTGCTTTTTTGATCCCGCTGATAAGCAAATTGCAAAAAAAGGCGATGGGCGTTCAAGCCATGATCATTGCGCCTTCGCGCGAATTGTCGCTGCAGATTGAACAGGTTTTCAGATCCATGAAAACGTCTTTCAAAATAAGTTGCTGTTATGGTGGCCATTCTGTAAAGGTGGAGCAAAACAGTTTGAGCGAGGCACCCGATGTGGTCATTGGCACACCAGGTCGGTTGGCAGATCACATTCAGCGCAAATCATTCGATGCGAGAACGATCCAACTGGTAGTGTTGGATGAGTTTGACAAATCCTTGCAAATGGGCTTTAGCCGCGAGCTGACTATCTTGTTCGGCTCCTTTTCAGGAAAGCAACGGCACTTGCTCACCTCAGCCACGCAGCTCGAGGTATGGCCGGAATTTTTGCCCTTCACCAAGCCGGAGACACTCAATTATTTGAAAGACGAGGTGGAATCTAAATTGAAATTGAAACTAGTTCGCACCAACACTACCGATAAAGTAGAAACGCTGATGCGGTTGGTAGCGGGATTCAATCAAGAAGTAACCCTTGTATTTTGCAATCACCGCGATGCGGTAGAGCGCATCAGTGCGTTGCTGAGACAAAATAAATTTGAACATGGCATACTTCATGGTGCCATGGAGCAGATTGATCGCGAAAAAAATTTAATCAAGTTTAGAGGAGGAGCGCACAATGTTTTAATTGCTACCGATCTTGCTTCGCGCGGATTGGACATTCCTGAAATACGACATGTAGTTCATTATCAATTACCGCCACAGCAGGAGGCTTTTCTCCATCGCAATGGCCGTACTGCCCGTATGCATGCCGATGGCGTAGCCTACTTAGTCGTAGCTTTGGATGAGAGCTTGCCGGATTATATCGACAAAAATATAGAAGAGATAAAAGTTGGCTTTCGTTTGCAGTTGCCACCGCCACCGCAGTTTTCTTGCTTGTATATTAGTGCTGGTAAAAAGGACAAAATCAGCAAGGGCGATATTGTTGGGTTGCTGACAAAAAAAGGAGGGTTGACTAATGACGATATCGGATTGATCACACTGCTCGATTTTTCCAGCTACGTGGCGGTGAAGCGAGCGCTAGTTCCTAAACTTTTGGAAGGGATTAAAAATGAAAAATTAAAAGGTTCGAAGGTAAAGATTGAAGTGGCTAATTAACGATAAGCGTGTCTGTAACTTGTCGTGTTGAGCGTGTCGAAACATAGATACGTAAATAAAAAAGCTTATCGAAATGAAAGAAAAAAAACATTGGGATGAACTGGCCCTTCGCTACAACGAAGAAATTTTTGATGTTTTCAAAAGTGATAAGAAGAAAAAACTTTCTCGCTACTTTAAAAAACATGCCGGCCTCAAAAAACATGCACTCGATTTTGGATGCGGCAACGGAAAGGCGCTCAAGTTTTTATCACCTCTGTTCCAGCGGGTGACGGGTTTTGATATCTCGCAAGAGCTCTTGAAACAAGCGGAAGCGCGCGGATTGGAAAATGTGGATTTAAAATGTTCGGATCTAACGTTGCCTCGACTAACACGCAGGCCTGCTGATTTTGTTTTTTCATGCAATGTGATTATGTTCCCCAACTTGGCGATGAACCGAGCGATGATCAAAAATATCTATCGGGCGTTGAAGCCAGGGGCTAGTGCGGTGCTGGTTGTCCCCTCGTTGGAATCTGTTTTGTTCTCTTCGTGGCGATTGATTTCTATTTATGAAAAAGAGGGAATCGATTCGAAAGAGATATCCGCAGATGAATTTGATTACTTCAAAGCTGCTAAGCGAGACATTGTGCAAGGCATTATTTATATTGATGGGGTGCCCACAAAGCACTACCAACAATCAGAAATTGAAGTGATGTTTCAAGATGCCGGACTGAAAGTAACTGCGCTTGAAAAACTGGAGTACGATTGGAATACAGAATTAGACTCACCCCCTGCTTGGTTGAAAGCCCCCTATCCGTGGGATTGGTTGATTGAATGTAGGCGACCCAAGTAACAAGCTTCTTGCCAGACTTTATCTTGCCTGATATGCTTTGCGCGTTGCCAGAAGAAGCAGTACGTTTATTTTATTGCGAGGAAGTGCTTTCGGCAGGTAAAAATAGATTTTGATCCCATCGGCCATTATGCAAGGTCGGATGTGTTTGAATTAAAAGTAAAGGGATTGTAAAAAACAGGAAAACTTTTTTCACCCCTTTTTAGTTATTTGCCTACCAAACCAATTTTTTATGAGCGCTATCAAATCCATCAAACCCCTTGGCTTTCCGTGGGCAACACAAGACCCGTTTTTATTTTGTGTTCATCACGAGGATTTTTACCCAAAAGGAAATGATAAAATGGGACCCGCTGCTCCGTTAACTGGAAGAAACTTGGGACAAGATTTTGATCCACACAACAAGTGGCGTATGTATCATGGCGAGCAAGTTCCAGGTTTTCCTGCTCATCCGCATCGCGGATTTGAAACCGTTACGATCGTTACAAAAGGACTAGTAGACCATTCCGATTCCCTCGGTGCAGCGGGTCGTTTTGGTTTTGGCGATGTACAGTGGATGACAGCCGGCAAAGGGGTGCAACATTGCGAGATGTTTCCTTTGATTAATACTGAAAAAGAAAATCCACTGGAGCTTTTTCAAATCTGGCTCAATCTCCCGAAGAAAGACAAAATGGCGGCTCCACATTTTGCCATGCTGTGGAGCGATACCATTCCTGAAGTGAAAACAATTGATGCGAATGGCAAGTGTACATTTGTAAAGGTGATGGCCGGAAAAATCGGTGAGGTGAAAGCACCTGATCCGGCACCAAACTCTTGGGCGGCAGAAGCGCAACATGAGGTAGCCATCTGGACGATTAAATTGGAAGCTGGTGCGAAATGGGACTTACCAATAAGTTCGCCCGAGGTAAATCGGTCACTTTATTTTTACAAAGGAGATTCGGTTCAGATAGCCGATAAGAAATTCACAACGCATCAGGCCATTGAGCTCCATGCGGATCAAGAAGTACTGATTGAAAATGGAGAAGAGGAAAGTTACCTGCTGTTATTGCAAGGCAAGCCCATTGGCGAGCCCGTTGTCCAACAGGGGCCGTTTGTGATGAACACCTCCGCAGAAATTCAGCAAGCCATGCGCGAGTACCAGCAAACGCAATTTGGTGGGTGGCCATGGCCAGATTACGACCACGTACATCCAAAGGAAAAGAGTCGGTTTGCTTTGTATCCGGATGGCATAGAGGAGCTACGATCCTAAAATCTTTTGCGCTACGTTTATGTGATTACTTTGATTTTGGTAGGATGGCTTAACTTATAATCTGCCTTGCCTAAATTGATGCCCGCTGCCTTGTTGATGTAGCCCTTCTGGTATTCTTTAACACGAGCTTCAAATTCTATCAGCGTTCCGCTCTCAAGAGAGATTTTTTCAAACCCTTTTGTTAAGGAAAGCCAAAGATGGTCGGTAACCACTTGGCTTTTTTCAAGATCGAAAACATTCTTTAGCAAAACAGTTTCTTCAGTGTAGCCTTTGAAGTTGATCTTTTTGCCCAAGCGATCGATTACTGCTCTAAACTTTTTTCGGTTGCCTTCTTCTTTAGCCAGTTTTTTTCGCATAGGTTTCTATTGCAAGAAATTTAGTTTTATCGACTTGCCAGCGTAACTTTACGAAAAACCAACCATAAAATTTATCCAGATGACTAAAACAAAACTGATCATCAACAACAACGGATCTGTAAAAATAGAAGGTGACTTTGAAATTGTTGACACTGCCGGCAATACCTACGGTCTGCAAGGTCGCACGGTAGTTTCATTGTGCCGCTGCGGCCTGTCGGCCAACAAGCCTTTTTGTGATGGATCGCATAGAGAAAAGTTTACTCACGAGGCTGTTGCCTTTGAACTGCCTCCGCGGAAAGTGTAGTTTACACTTTTCATCTTGCCTGAGCTATAAGGCATTTCATTTAAAAATTCTATTTTTGCACGCTCAAATCAAGAAATGAAAAAGATAATTGAATCGCGAAAGCTATTAGGGGTAGACAAAAATGCAAGCTTGGCCGAGCTAAAAACGATTTATCGCAATGCGATGAAGGAGTGGCATCCTGATAAAATGCAAGACGATGCCGGGGCAAAATTGGATGCGGAGGAAAAAAGCAAGGCCTTTATTGACGCCTATCATTTATTGGTAAGTGTGGCGCCTGAAACACATACCGCACAAATCAACCAATACACTCAGGTAATTACCTCTTCAAAACTGGCCGACTTTCAGTACAAATCTCAGACGTTGCAAGTGAATTTCGTGGATGGAAGCAGCTATGAATACTTTGGCTTGCCCAACAACGTCTACCACAAACTGGTAAACTCCGATACCCCCGATCGATTTGCGCGCAGGCATATTTATCATTCTTACTTGTATCGCAGAGTGAGTAAAGCCAAGGAAGAATAACTGGCCTCTCCACCTATTGTGACCTTTTTGCAAAATCTAAGTATTTCAATTTCCCCTGTGGAAATCATAAAAAAGCAGTTTGATTTACCCTCTTTTCATTGGAGAAATTGATTTTTTCATAGGGAGAACAACATACATTTTTCAATTTCCCCTATGAAAACAGTTGCTAAGATATTGGGATAACTCAATTTTTTACCCTTACTTCGCATGCATTAAAACCACTAAACAATTTAAAGCTATGGCAAAAAAAGCAGTTAAGAAGGCAGCTCCTAAAAAAGCCGCTAAGAAAGCAGTGAAAAAAGTTGCTAAGAAAGCAGCTCGCAAACCCAATGCAGCCTTTATGGCTCCGCTCAACCTAAGCGATGCATTAGCAGCAGTAATAGGCAACAAGCCTCTTCCTAGAACTCAAATCATCAAGAAGATTTGGGAGTATATCAAGAAGAACAAACTTCAAGACAGCAAAAACAGAAGAATGATCAATGCTGATGAAAAGTTGAAAGTACTTTTCGCTGGCAAAAAACAGATCTCTATGTTTGACTTAGCTAAGATCGTTAACATCAACGTTAAGAAGTAATTCTGATTGATCAATGGATCGGAGGCGCAAGTCCGGTGTGAAAAACACAAGGCTTGCGCTTCTTTTTTATACGATTTTTTTACCGATCTTATTGTTGTGATTTGGCGCGAGGAAGACTGAACGCGTCCTAGAGGCTCAACCCCATCAGCGCTAAATTCTGAAAAAGCAAAATGGAACTTTCGCCTTTTTTATTTTAATAAAAATTATAATAATCGATTTCCTAGTGCTTATCGCGAATGCGGTTTCCGGTCGAATCATATTTCCTGTCTTGCAGCAGAATTTTTTATGCTGATTTCCTCTTTACTCATCGTTTGTATCGCTGCTTTCGCAGCCGGTTTTATAGATGCCATTGTGGGTGGAGGCGGACTGGTGCAAACCCCGGTGCTGTTCATGGCGTTTCCTAATTATTCGGTGGCTACACTATTAGGCACGACTAAGCTCCCTTCTTTTTTGGGCACCTCTGTTTCGTTGTATCACTATGCGAAGCGGGTTACCATCCAATGGAGGTTAGTAGGTTTTATTGCTATCGCTGCATTTGCTGCGGCCATGTTGGGCTCGCACTTGGTAACCAAAATCAGCAACGCGACTTTCAAACCGATCATTTTAGTGGCGCTTAGTATTGTGGCTATCTACACCTATTCAAAAAAGAATTTTGGTCAGCACAAAGAAAAGAAGTTACCTTTTGCTAGCGCTCTCTCAAGAGGACTTATCAGTGGATTGTTGATTGGCTTTTACGATGGCTTCATTGGCCCAGGAACGGGTAGTTTTTTGGTATTAATGTTCATTGGTTTATTGGGTCATGATTTTATGCACGCCAGTGCGCACGCAAAAACCGTCAACCTAGCTACGAATCTTGCATCCATAATTTATTTTGTCAGCACCGGAAATATTTTGTTTGAACTTGCCATCCCGATGGCGGTGTGTAACATGGCGGGCGGGTTTATAGGTACACGCTTCGCGCTGCTTCGCGGCAATCAGTTCATTCGTATTTTCTTTTTGTGCGTGGTGTGCGGTACAATTGTTCGCTTTGGGTTTGATACTTTTTTTAAATGAACTTGTTAGTCTAAAACCTCACTGCCAGCATCAACAGATAATTTCTCCCAGCCTGTGGGTAGAAATAATTTTGCCTCGTCTCAATTGCTCCACCTAGAAATCCGTACGTATATCCATTGGAGGAATACATCACATCAAAAACATTATTAACCAACAAACTCAACGATAGCTCTCGCAAAAAAGAAGGCTTCAAAACGTAACTCAACCGAAGGTCATTGATAAAGTACGAATCAATTTTTCTGTCTTCATTCGAAGTATTGTCCAAGTATTGTTTACCTACATACTTAGTTAACAAACCAATTTCTATGTTTGTGATGGGCTGATAGATAAATGTCGACCCCGCAACCAGATTTGGTGAAAACGCAATGTCCGTTCGTTTATAATTTCTAACTACCTCATTGTATTCATCATAATTTACTCCATAGTCATAAAGCACCTCACCGAAGTCTCTGATTTTATTTCGGCTAACCGTCACATTCCCAATCCATGAGAATTTTTTGGCAAAGCGCACGCTACCATCTATTTCGATACCCGCCCGATAGCTGCTCGCCACATTGGTACGAATGGCTGCACCTACATCATTGAGCTTGCCGGTAGCCACCAATTGATCCACATAATCCATCCAATACAAATTCACGTTTACGGTTGATTGCTTTTTTCTCCATCGCCAACCAGCTTCCCAATCGTGTAGAATTTCCGGCCGAGGTGTGGAAAGATTTATATTATTAACAAAGTCACTGCGGACGGGTTCACGCTTCGCCACATTGTAAGAGGCATAAAGACTCTGATCTTCTGAAAGCGCATAGGTCAGTCCGAGCTTTGGATTGAAAAACTGATAACTTGCGTTGACATTAAAATTATTGAGGTCATTGTCAATCCCATTTGCCAAATATCGGATAATGCGCTGCTGTAGATCCACAAATAAGTTTATCCGCGCAGTTGCCTGATAGTTCGTTTTCCAAAATACATTAAAATCAGTTTTAGTACCCTGATTAAAATAATAACGATATCCTTGGGGAATGGCCGATACTTGTGACCAAGTCACTTCGCCAAAGTGGTCGCCCTCATATCGATTCAATGCTCCGCCTAACGTTGAGTTAAACTTTCCTTTTTCATAATGTAGCGAGTAAGTTGTTCCATAGAAATGGTTATCCAGCCATCTTCTTCTTACCAAATCTGAAGACCCAATTTTGCTTCCACCGATTACCAACGTATCCACTCCATATTTCGAAAACGGTGCATTGTATTTAAATTCCTCAAAGTACCCGCGCCCATACGTATAGTGCAATGCAATATTCCCAGTAAGGGCGTTATTGAATCGGTGCGAAAGATGAAGTTGATAATGATCTTGCGCATAATTGTCCGTTTGATTTTCATAGGTATAACTATTGAATGTGCGGCTGCTTGAATTTAACAGGTTGTTGGTTTGTTCTGCGTTCCATCCTTCAGCAGCAGCTGTTGCTAGCATCGCATCTCTATCATTGTTCAATCGCGACTCAGGTACACCGTTCCAACTTTGATACGTGCGCTCTTGACCACCAAACACAATTGCTTTTACAATTGTCTTGTCACCATAATACCCTCCTGAAAGATAATACGACTTCAAATCGGAGGAGGCGCGATCAATAAATCCATCCGATTTTATGATTGACATGCGTGCGTCAAATGCAAACTTGTTTTTCATACCGGTACCAATCCCTACCGTATGTCGATGCGTGCCAAATGATCCTACCGTGTTGATGATATCCACGTACGGTAAATTATTGCGCGCGTTGGTTTGCAAATTGATCGATGCACCAAATGCACCCGTTCCGTTGGTAGAGTTGCCTACGCCACGCTGCACTTGAATACTTTGCGTTGAGGTGGCGATATCGGGAATATTTACCCAGAAAACTCCGTGCTCCTCACTGTCGTTGAGCGGAATGCCGTTGATGGTAACATTGATGCGCGTGGCATCGCTTCCGCGAATGCGCAAACCCGTGTAGCCAATCCCCGCGCCAGCATCTGATGTTGTTACCAGCGAAGGAGTCCAGTTCAGTAAAAACGGAAGGTCTTGTCCGAGATTTTGCTTCTGAAGGGCAGCTTTGCTAATGGTGGTAAAAACCGTGGGGCTTTTCTCATTCGCTCGGGTGGCGTACACGACTACTTCGTCTGTCAGTTGAGCACTTTGGACTAACAAGAAATTGACTTCAGTATCAGCGGTCAATTCGATGGGTTGGCGTTTTTCTTGAAACCCCAAAAATTTGACTACGATGGTTTGATTTCCTGAAGCGAGATTTCGCAATTCAAACTTCCCGTTCTCATCCGCAACCGCATTTCGATTTTGATTTTCTACTTGCACGGTAGCACCGGCCAAGGGTTCTTTTGTTTTTTCATCGAGCACCGTGCCGCGCACGTTGATTTGAGCTATCGCATTCAGCGAAAGCGAGCAGCCAATAATGGCCATGAACATTTTAAACATGACATTAAAAAATTTAAACCAGCAGGCACATTGGGGAATGTACCTTACTTACAAGTTTATTTTGCCTCCCTTCGTCCGAATTACCGGCATCAGGTTCTATGGGTATAATCTCAGCCCGTATTTTGCCACCTTCGCTAAAGCTATGGTGGACTTAGTTGGCACCCCTGTCTTTCGACCGTGCAAAGGTAGAAAGAATTTTGATTTTGCTCAGAATAGCTGATCTGTTACCTTTGCAAACTTTAATTTATTGAATATGATCATCCATCGAGAAGGCCGTGGTTTGTTGTTTGTTTTGCTAGTGATTTTGTTTGTCGTCAATTGCGCGATCTTCTACTTTTTGCCTCAGGCTGTGGTCATTCAAAATATCGTCATTGCTGTGAGTATTCTTTTCTATCTACTCATCCTTCAGTTTTTTCGCGTACCCGTATTTACCGTTGCAAAAAATGATAAGCAAATTTTAGCTCCCGCGGATGGCAAAGTGGTAGTTATTGAAGAAGTCGAAGAAACAGAATACCTAAAGGGAAAACGCAAGCAGATTTCTATTTTCATGTCGCCCATCAATGTGCATATTAATCTCATGCCGGTGACCGGCTCAATTTCTTACTTCAAGTATCACCCGGGTAAATATTTGGTTGCGTGGCACCCTAAATCCAGCACTGAAAATGAGCGTACTACTGTAGTGGCCAAAATGAAAGACGGAACAGAAATTCTTTTCCGGCAAATTGCAGGAGCCGTGGCGAGGAGGATAAAATGGTATGTGAAAGAAGGCCAGCCGCTAGAACAGGGAGATGAATTCGGCTTTATTAAATTTGGCTCCCGGGTAGATATTTTCTTACCTCTGAATGCTAAAATTTTGGCCAATATAGACCAAGTTACAAAGGGCGGAAAAACAGTCTTAGCAGAACTATGAGCTAACGGTCTCTAATTTAGAGCCTTTCTCCCTTTTTATTGGGCGAACGGGCGTTATTCTTCGAGGCATTTCTTACCTTTGTGTTCAATTTAAACTTTTATTAATTTAAGGTGTTTAAATTGAAGTTACGATAGGTTGACTTAAGGATGTCACAAAATCGTTCATTCGTTTTCTTATAGTTACATAACCCGTTCCAATGATAAATTTAAATCTTAAGTTCGCTGCCAAACAGCAAGATTTTTTTGTTACACTTAGCCAGCGAGTAAACGGTTATTTTAAGACCAATAAAATTGAACGGACTGCGAATGCGGAAATGGTTTTTAAAACCGCTTTCATGTTTACTCTATATTTTTTGCCTTACGCGCTCATGCTCAGTGGGATGTTTACTTCAGGCCTTGCACTAGCGGCACTTTGTGTGGTGATGGGCCTTGGAAAAGCAGGTATTGGTTTATCGGTTATGCATGATGCCAACCACGGAGCTTATTCGACCAAACCATGGATAAACACCCTTATGGGATTATCTTTAAATGTAGTCGGGGGACACGCTTTTAATTGGAAGATTCAACACAACGTCCTTCATCATACTTACACCAACGTTCATGAAGTAGATGAAGACATTAGCCCACGCGGGGTGTTGCGGATGGCTCCCTCCTCTCAGTGGAGACCCATGCATAAATACCAGCATCTCTACGCTTGGTTCTTCTACGGTTTAATGACTTTTGTCTGGATTGTGATTAAGGATTATTACCGGCTGACTAAGTATTACAAAGAGGGATTGTTGCAAAAACAAAAAAGTTCTTTGCGCAAAGAGTGGATTGCACTGATAGTCACAAAAGTCTCTTACTTCAGCTATACTTTTGTGATCCCTATGGTGCTGTTGCCAGTTTCTTTCTGGCAAGTATTGCTAGGTTTCCTAATTATGCACTATGTAGCAGGATTTATTTTGGCAATTATATTCCAGCCTGCCCATGTCATTGAAGGAACTGAATATCCGCTTCCCGATGATCAAGGTAATTTAGAAAATAATTGGGCCATTCATCAATTGCACACTACTACCAATTTTGGTCACAAAGAAAAAATGTTTTCTTGGTATGTGGGTGGGTTAAATTATCAAGTGGAGCATCATTTGTTTCCCAACATCTGCCATGTACACTACAGAGAGATTGCAAAAATTGTACAACAGACCACCAAAGAATTCGGGTTACCGTATAAATCAAAAGATACATTTTTCCAAGCGGTACAAGCACATGCACAGCAATTGAAAATGCTAGGAATAAAACCTGCCGAACCGGAGGTTATTACGCCAAAGGCCGTCTTTGCTTAGTACTCTTTAGCAAACACATTTTCATTATTTAGTGATAAGTTGATCATCGTTAAGACGTCCACACTTTTGGTAAAGTGCCGGTCAAGTGATTATTCAATGTAATTCTAAAATCAATCACCCATAGAAAACCCCTGACTAATGTCGCCAAGGTCTTTTGTTCTAAAATTCAAAATGTCTAGGTTTATTTTAATGCCTCCGCGCCTGCAACGATTTCTAAAATCTCTTTGGTGATGGCCGCTTGGCGAGTACGGTTGTAAGTGAGTTTTAACTCCTTCAACAGCTCACCGGCATTATCGGTAGCCTTATCCATCGCTGTCATCCGTGCTCCATTTTCAGAAGCATTCGAATCTAACACCGCTTTGTACAATTGAACCTTCAACGACTTGGGAATTAAACCCGATAGAATTTCACCTTGATCAGGTTGATAAATGTAGTCTGTTTGGGTTTGACTACGAGTTGATATGGTTTGCACAAGAGGTAGAATTGGTAGAAACTGCTCTACTTGTAAAATTTGGGTAGCCACGTTTCTAAATTCGTTGTAGACAATCTCAATCTTATCAAAGTCGCCTCTTTTGAAAGCTTCCATGGCATGTTCTGCCGCTTCGGAAACATTTTCAAAAGTGAGCCGTTGGAAAAGGGTTGAGTACTTTGAAATAGAGTGCAGCCCTTTCTTATCGAAGAACTCTAATGCTTTTTTTCCGATTGGCAGGTATGTAATGGTGTCAGCCTTGGCTTGTTTAGGGTACTTCTCTTCGGCTAAACGAGCCACCGCTTTGAATACATTACTATTAAAAGAACCACAGAGGCCCCGATCGGAAGTAATTGCAATAATGAGAATATGTTTTTCCCCTCTGATTTGATTGTACCAAGCTTGATTGTCGGTTGCTGCCGCTGATAAGTTCTGTAAAAGCGAACTCATCTTTTTGGCATAGGGGCGCATTTGCATAATCTTGTCTTGCGACTTACGCAACTTGGCTGCCGCCACCATTTTCATGGCTTTGGTTATCTGTTGGGTGGAGATAACCGATGTGATCCTGCTTTTTACTTCTTTTAAATTAGGCATTTCAATTGTTCAATTTGAAGATTCGTTGATTCGTTAATTCATTTTAACGAATCAACGAATTGATCAATTAACGAATTAATATTTGGAAGCAAGTTCAATTGCCACCTTCTTCACCGTATCCGCATCTGCATCTTCAAACTTGCCAGCACGGAAATTATCCAACACTGATCTATTTTGAGCTTTCAACAAGGCGATAAATTCCGCTTCAAATTCTTTTACTTTGCTTACGGGTACTTTATCAATGTATCCTTTTGTAGAAGCTAAAATGATAGCCACTTGTTCTTCTACCCTTACCGGCTGATATTGTGGTTGCTTTAACACTTCCACATTTCTACGACCACGTTCAATTACCAATTTCGTAGCGGGATCCAAGTCTGAACCGAATTTGGCAAACGCTTCCAATTCGCGGAACTGAGCTTGATCCAACTTCAACGTACCTGCCACTTTCTTCATCGGCTTGATTTGTGCAGAACCTCCTACGCGAGAAACGGAAATACCAACGTTGATCGCGGGGCGAATACCTGAGTTGAATAAGTTAGTCTCCAAGAATATCTGACCATCGGTAATAGAAATTACGTTGGTAGGGATGTAAGCCGAAACGTCATTGGCTTGCGTTTCAATGATCGGTAATGCTGTCAATGACCCACCTCCTTTTACTAAGTGTTTTATCGAGGCCGGAAGATCATTCATGTTTCTAGCGATCTCATCGTTATTAATAACTTTTGCGGCACGCTCTAGCAAGCGTGAGTGTAAATAAAATACATCACCAGGGTATGCCTCGCGACCAGGAGGCCTTCTCAATAATAAGGATACCTCGCGATAAGCAACGGCCTGTTTCGAAAGGTCATCATAAATAACTAATGCTGGCCTTCCAGTATCCCTAAAGAATTCACCAATCGAAGCACCTGTAAACGGAGCAAAGAATTGCATAGGAGCAGGATCGGCAGCGGATGCGCATACAATAACTGTATAGGCCATCGCGCCAGCTTTTTCTAAGGTCGCAGCAACACCTGCAACCGTGGAGGCCTTCTGGCCAATGGCTACATAAATACAATAAACGGTCTTGCCGTTTTCATAAAATTCTTTTTGATTAATAATTGCATCAATGGCTACGGCTGTTTTTCCGGTTTGCCGATCTCCGATGATCAATTCGCGCTGTCCCCGACCGATAGGGATCATCGCATCAATTGCCTTGATACCTGTTTGCAGCGGCTCGTTTACAGGCTGGCGGAAAATTACACCCGGGGCTTTGCGCTCCAATGGCATTTCATAAAGTTCCCCTTTGATTGGACCTTTTCCATCAATAGGCGATGCTAAAGTGTTTACGACACGACCGAGCAATCCCTCACCTACTTTTACAGAGGCAATTTTTCCCGTTCTCTTAACAGTATCTCCTTCCTTTATCTCTTTCGATTCGCCCAACAATACGGCTCCTACATTGTCTTCCTCCAAGTTTAGAACCAATGCATTCAGTCCGTTTTCAAACTGGATCAATTCTCCGGCCTGGGCCTTGGTTAACCCATAGATGCGGGCAACCCCGTCTCCCACTGTCAATACCGTGCCCACCTCTTCCAACTGGGCTGCTGTTCGGGATTGCGATAATTGTTCGCGAAGTATTGATGAAATTTCTTCAGGTCTGATTTCTGCCATGATATGGTTATTCGTTAATGGTTTTAGTTTAAATCACTACTATTTATTCATCTGTCCTAATCTCCTCCTTCGCTCTTCCCCTCTCCTCTGAAGAGAGGCTTGGGGTGAGGTATCTAAAATTCTCTGATGTAAGGGTTCTCGCCAAATTTAGTTTTGAGTGATTTTAATTTACTCTTGATAGAAGCATCTATCTGTTGGTCGCCCACATTTAGAATAAATCCACCGATTAGCTCTTTATCTATTTTTTGCTCTAAGTCAATCTTTGTCTTGCCACTAATCTTCGCCACTAACATTTCCATTTCTGCCTTCATCTTCTCATCCAATACAAAAGAAGTAGCCACGCTAGCACGCTGAATACCTTTGTGGACATTGTATGCGTTGTGAAACTCAACTGCGATGGCTGGCAACAATGGCTCGCGGTTTTTGCGCGTGAGCATAGCGATCATCGCCATTGTCAATTTGTTTACTTTATTTTTGAAAATGGCCTCCATGATCGCCAGCTTTTTATCGTGGCGAATTACGGGGCTGTTGAGCATCCTGGTAAAATCGTGATTCGTTTGGCACACGCTGGCAAACAACTGCATATCTGCGTGTACTTGCTCAAGGGCATTTTGTTCCTCTGCCAAGCCCAGCAGTGATTTTACATATCGCGATGCAACTCTCGAATCGGCCATGGCTTAATTCAGCTTTAGATCTGTAATGTAGGTGTCAACTAATTCCTTCTGTTGCTTATCGTCTGACAAATTCTTTTTGATCAATCGTTCGGAAATTTCTAATGAAAACATCGCCACTTGCGCCTTCACATCGCGCAACGCAGCCTGCTTTTCTGTATGAATGATATCCTTGGCATCTTCTATGATTTTATCGGCATTTTTCTTAGCGGCTACCTGTGCTTCATCATGAATGCGGTTGGCTGCCTCTCTGGCTTCGCGCAACACGCGATCGCGCTCGATACGTGCCTCCTTCAACAATTTTTCATTATCGGATTTCAGCGAAGCCATTTCAATTTTTGCTTTCTCCGCTGCATCCAATGCCTGTTGAATGGATTCTTCTCGTTCTTTCAAAGAAGCGAGAATTGGCTTCCATCCAAACTTGATAAGTATTAAAACGAATGGAATGAAGATAACAACCTGCCAAAAAAAGAGCCCTGATGCGGGGGTAAGTAGTCCCATAATTTTTTTTATAAACGACTATGAAATTATTCTATCAATTCAAATAATAAAGAAACTTGCCCAGCCAAGTGCTTAAGGCAAGTTTCTTTAGCTTTTTAGCCTTTGAACGAAATCAACAAGCAAATTACCAGGCCGAAGAGGGCGGCAACCTCTACAAGGGCTGCAATCACCAACATCGCACCTTGAATCTTGCCGGAAGCTTCCGGTTGACGGGCAATAGCATCCATAGCTGAGCCACCAATGCGGCCTACACCGATACCCGCGCCAATTGCAACGAGACCAGCACCAATACCTGCGCCAGCGATAGCATAGCTAATGTCAAGAATTAAGGAAAACAACATACAAATTATAGTTTAAGTGAAACAAAAAAAATTCAATCCAAAATCAATGGTGATCCTCAGCCGTAGCCATACCAATGTACAACGCGGTAAATAGCGTGAACACATATGCCTGAATACCTGCGACCAACAATTCAATCATATTAATAAATACAACCACTAGCGATGCGCCTATTCCCACCAAATAGCTGTTGAAAATAAACGTCAGACAAATCAAACTCAACAATACAATATGCCCAGCGGTGATCGCCACAAACAAACGAATCGTCAACGAAAAAGGCTTGGTAAAAATACCGATGACTTCCACCGGAAAAATAATAGGGCGCAAAAGCAAAGGCACTCCCGGTGTCCAGAAAATATGCGACCAGTAATTTCTGTTGCCTGAAAAGTTGGTAATAAAAAATGTGATCAATGCCAAAAACAATGTGAAAGAGATATTGCCTGTTAAGTTTCCTGTACCCGGGAGCAACCCCAACAGGTTTCCAAAAAGGACGGTGAAAAATAGCGTTAATAAGTAAGGCAAATATTTTTCGTGATGGTGAGAGATGTTAGGCTTGACGATTTCATCGCGCACAAAAATAATGACCGGCTCAAACACTGATTGCAAACCCTTAGGGGCCTTGCCTGTATTGGCTTTGTAAGCGTTTGCTACCGACAAGAAAACAAAAAGAATTATGCTGGTATTGATGATCAACATCAATACATTCTTGGTTATCGAAATATCTACAACAGGCTTGCCCGACTCTGCAATGGTAATGTGGTTATTCTCTAATTTGTAACCTTTGTACTCAACCGGCTGGTGATGCTCAAAAAAGTTGGAGGACGAGAACATCTCGAGACCGTTTTCTTCCGAGTATAAAATAATGGGAAGCGGAATCACCAAACTTTCAGTCAGGTGCCATTCGTGGCTATCCATCACGTGATCTAAAATCACTTCGCTGATGCTGAATTCTTCTTTCTTTTCTTCATGCTCACCTTCTGAAGTGTTGGCAAGGCTGAAAAAACTGGCAACCGCAACGAAAAAGAGAGTAAAAAAGGCAGTTTTTGAAACTAAAAAGGGCTTTTTCATTGCAGTCAGAACAAAGGCTTTTAATTGGACTGCAAAACTATCAATTATCCATTCCGAACAAAAACCTTTGTTGAAAATTATGCCCCAAAGAGTAAATTTGGAATTCCACGAGACAAAACATTTGCTCAGTAATTTTTAGAATTGATAATACGCTATCTTCGGGATATGGCTAGGTATTTCACTAATTATAAGATCATTCTTCTAGCATCGATACTAGTGATGAATTCTTGCGAAAAAGAAATTGTCAAGCGGAATCCAGTAATCTACTCACTTAGCTCAGAATCAGGTTTTCTAGGTGGTAAATTAATTATAAATGGAGCTGATTTTGTACCTGACAAGAGCAAAACACTTGTTTACTTTGAGAGTCGCCCAGTTCAACTTGACTCAGCCACTTCAACTCAACTCTTTCTGAAAATTCCAAACGGGTTAAGTCCAAGTCTAATAAATATAACGGTCACCGTAGAAAAGAGTAAGTCTAACGTTTGACCTTTTACCATTATTAAGACCTACAAGGTTGTTACAATAGCTGGCAACGGTAACCTTGGCCACGCAGATGGCAACGGGTTAAGTGCAACGTTTGTTCAACCAGAATCTGTGACGATGGATAGTCAGAGTAATTTATTCGTTGCCGATAATTTCGTGATAAGAAAAATAGATGCAAGTGCCAATGTAACAACCTATGCTGGTAGTCTTGGTTATGGACATGAGGACGGTCCTATTGGGGTAGCAAAATTTAATCAACGGATAAGAGGCATTGTTAGCCATCCTGATGGAAGCATTTTTGTTTCTGATAGAAGATTCGTTAGAAAGGTAGATCCTACAGGCAATGTAACTACTTTGTGCGGTGACCGGAACGGCAGTGTTTTCAATGCACTGTCAGGAATTACCATAAACAATAACCAATTATTTGTTGTCGATATAGGTCAAATCAAAAAAGTAGATCTTAGTGGAACTGTAAGTACTCTTACTGGCGATGGAAATTTCGGATCGGTTGACGGTCCTTTATCAAGTGCTAAGATAGTTCCTTATAATATCACAAGCGATCGTGTTGGAAATTTGTTATTCACTGAATTTTCCTTTGGGAACAAGATTCGGAGGGTTACTTCGGTTGAGGTTTCAACGCTTCCTTTAAAGTTTAAGAGTTCTCTTTTAGCCGGTGGAATTGCAATTGATAGTAATGGGAATATTTTTACCGCCTACGAGAACAGTATTATAAAAATAAATAAAAGTGGAAATATTGAAACAATTGCAGGAAAAGAATATGGTTTCGAGGATGGCAATAATACGGATGCAAGGTTTGCAAACCCAACGGGATTGGTAGTAGATGCGGTGGGAAATATCTATGTCTGTGACACCTTTAATAACCGAATTCGGAAAATAATTCCAATCAACTAATTCACCCTATCTAATGCTCTTAGCTTATCGGCTTTCCAACCCGTTACCCCGACCACCCCGAGCGTAATAAGACCCCCAAAAATTACAGATGGCACCACCCCGAGCAACTTAGCAGCTACGCCCGATTCGAACGAACCGATCTCGTTGCTGGAGCCAATAAACATACTGTTCACGGCCGACACCCGCCCTTTCATGTTTTCAGGAGTGAGAGTATGGATTAATGTGCTGCGAACAATCACGCTCACGCAATCAAACATGCCACTTAAAATCAACAACGCCATTGAAAGCCAAAACAGTTTTGATAGGCCAAATCCAATCATGCACAGCCCAAATCCGGCTACGCACCACAACAAAATTTTGCCCATTCGTTTTTTGATCGGATTGCGCGTGATGTACACCGCCATCAGCAGCGCACCTATTCCCTGTGCTGATCGCAAAAAACCAAGGCCCTCTCTGCCCACGTGCAAAATCTCATCGGCAAAAATGGGAAGTAATGCCACGGCTCCGCCAAATAAAACCGCAAACAGATCAAGCGTGATGGCACTAAGTATAATTTGATTTTTGAAAACGAATTGAATGCCTGCTTTGATCTTTTCAAAAATCCCTTGCTCTTCACTTGCAGCCGGCAAGGGTCGATTGGGAATCAACAACAGACAAACGAAACCTGCCAACACAAGAATGACATCCGCAGAATAGGCAGCCGTAATTCCAAAAAATCCGTAGACCAACCCGCCAATAATCGGTCCACCCACGGCCGCGCCTTCCCACAAGGTACTGTTCCATACAATCGCGTTTTGATACAACTCACGATCAATCAGCTGGGGCATAAACGAGAAGTTGGCGGGAGACAAAAATCCGCGGGCAATGCCACTCACAAAAATTACGGTATAGATGGGCAATGCTCCGTTTGCCAAAATAAACGCACCGACATCGGTTGTAAAATAAAGCAGGGTCACCGAACACGCTACCAACGTGATTACGCACACCACAATGATTTTTTTACGCTCTACTACATCTGCCAAATGCCCTGCATACAACGAAACGGTTATGGCAGGTATAGCCTCCGCCAGTCCAATCAATCCCAGCGACAAAGGGTCGTGCGTAATTTCATACACTTGCCAGCCCACCACCACCGCCTGTATCATGATGGCCAGCGTGATAAACATTCGTGCTAAAATGAAAAACCGAAAATCACGAACGTGCAGTGCTGCGTAGGGATTGGACATTTAGTAGCTCAGATTTTGAGGCCAGATTGTTGACTTCAATCGTGCAAGTTAAGGATTATTAAAATGCCCGATCACAAATCATCGATTGCTAATTCTAAAAAAGTTTTTCGATTGCTTGCACGGCTGTTTTCCTGCGAACATCTTGTGCGCCAGAAATCTCCACAAACGGAACCTTCGTCTGCTCCACTTCCTTTTTGTAGATATTCCAAAAATGTTCACGCTTTTGCGGATGCTCGCGAAGCGGGTCATCTTGCCAGGGAATGTCTATGTTGGTTAACAGGTATAAATCATATTTTCGATCGGCTATCAGCTGAAGGATTTCCTTCTCGCAATTGCCGTATTTAGCCTCGCTCCATACTTTAATCACGATTAAGTTCGTGTCACAAATTAATATTTTGTTCGCCCCTCTTAGCCACTCATCTTCCATGCGCAATTGTCCGTGTGCGATTTTCGTAAGGTCAGCTTGAGTGTAGGGCATGCCCAGTTTATTCAAGTAGGCGCGCGCATATTCTTCTACCCAATTGGTCTTAAAGTAGCCGGCCAAATATTTTGACAAATCAGTTTTGCCCGTACATTCGGGGCCAATTACGCAGACTTTTTTCTCGTCATGCGCTATACCTTGGTTTGATGCCATACGTTTTTTTCTTTCTAAAAATAGAAAATATTAATTGATAATCAATCCAGCAATACTGCCCTATGCAGTTTGCTGCGATGACACAAAGTACAAATACCCCTACTTCCGGTTGGCAAGATAAACGCCACCTAAAATAGCAACCATCCCAACAAAATGACCCATCACTAATTGTTCTCCATCTAGCACGCCCCACATTACAGAAACAATCGGCATAATGTAAGTGACAGATGCTGCAAACAAGGGTGAGGCAATTTGTAACAACTTATTGAAGATGAGATTTGCCACGGCTGTGCTCATGAGTGCCAGAATGATGATATAGCCTGCGGCTTCCCAAGCACCGGGTTGCTCGATTAGCTTGTGCGTGAAATCGGTAAACCCGAATAGGTAAACTAAAGCAAATGGCCAAATGAGTAGTAGTGACACGCTGGTGATCGTCAGCGAACCTAGACCTTCTACTTTGTACTTTAGGAAATTAACATTAAATCCATAGAGTACACAAGCGAGTACTACCAGCAAGGCATACGCGTTGAATCCTCCAATGGCTCCCTCTGCTCTTGCCACTGCCAAAATGATAGCGCCACCAAATGAGATGAGCAAACCGAAGATGGCATATCCTCGAAACCGCTGGTTAAAAAACAACACTGCCATTACTACTGCCCAAACTGGCGAAAGGGTGTTTAATATTCCGGTGACGGAACTTTGCAAGCGGGTTTGAGCCAGCGCAAATAGGAACGCAGGAATAAAGATACCCAACATGCCTGAGAGGAATAATTTAGAATGATCGCCCCGCTTCAGTTCCTTCCATCGAAGAAAAGCAAATGGTAACAAGAAAATGGAGGCCGCTGCAACGCGTAAGGAACCTACTTCGGCTGGAGAAAATACCTTAAGACCTTGCTTAATCAAGATAAAAGAAGTGCCCCAAATCAGCGAGAGAACAATCAGCAAAATAGATGCTGTATAGTTTTTCTTTTCGGACATGTAAAAAAATAAAAGGCCAAATAACGGGAAAGGAGGGTCGATTTCAAATGCGGACTTCCATTTTCAAGAAAGGGGTCAAGATTGTTCTCCACTAGCAGATTAAAGATCAGTACACAACCTACTTGGGACAAGGAAATTATTGAAAGTCGTGAAAAGGTAAATGAGTTTAAAGACTGGTTTGGCGAGGTGCATTGACTAACGCACCTTTAACTTGGCTGATTTACGCTCCAAAAGAATTTTCTTCTCCAACAACAAGTCGAGGTAGGTAAGTTGTTTTGCGAGATTTTTCTTGTAAAAATCAATCGTTACAAACTGATCTTCGTTGCTCTGGTATATAGTGGTTTTTAGTTGCTCGATCTTCTTTCTTAGCTGCCGGACCTTATCCTCCAAAAAATCAACCTCCCGACAAGTGGGGCTCTCGGTTGAAAAAGAAAGAAATTCAATCGCGTAGAGGCGCTCCAAATATTCTATATCCAGTCTACCATATGATTTTTTATTTGCCATATTACTTTAGGACAGGAAAAGTAAGCTTTTTGCCGCTGCTATGTATTTACCCATCATTATCTTAAAATTACCCGAATTTTAGGATATTGCTTCCCTTGACCTACACAACTATGAAACGCATTTTAAAGATCTCGGTTTCAGTCATCGTCCTTGCGCTCGCTGGCTTTGTTCTAAATACACTTTACAGCGCTGGTGTCTTCAAAACCATTTCTCCACATTTAGAGGGTGAACTGAAAATAATTTACACAAATATGCCCGGCACAGAGGACTTGGAAATTGATTATGAAAAAAGACTCCTATTCATTTCATCTACCGATCGATGGAAAGAATGGAAGGGCGAAAAAGCGGATGGAGGAATTTATGTGCTTCAACTGAATTCCGTTAACGCGGTTCCAAGAAAATTAGTTACTACCTACACGGGTGATTTTCATCCACATGGTATTTCATATTTCAAGCAAGATTCAAGTAATTATTTGTTTGTTGTCAACCACAACTGGGGTGGAAATTTTGTGGAGCTATTTGAATACAAAAATGATACGCTCTTTCACCAAAGAAGTTTTTCAGATGAATTGATGAACTGCCCCAATGATGTGGCAGCCGTGGCCAAAGACAAATTTTATGTGACCAATGACCATGGGTACAACAAAGGAATCTCGCGACTGGCAGAAGAATATCTCCGCCTCCCTTATTCGAATTTGGTATACTTTAATGGGACTAGTTTTATAAAAGCAGTGGATGGGTTAAACTATGGAAATGGCGTAAATATCTCAAACGATGGGACGTTGTTATACATCGCTGAGTCAACGGGGCGCGATCTTAGCACCTATGAAATAGATTCTAAAAGTGGAGCGCTGGAATTGATTGGTAACCTAGATTTAAAAACCGGCCTCGACAATATTGAAGTAGACAGTGACGGTAATTTATGGATTGCAGCGCACCCCAAATTGTTGAGTTTTGTGGGTCATTCAAAAGATCCGAATAAAAAATCGCCCTCGGAAGTGTTAAAACTGATTCCGGCCAAGGACAATAAGAGTTATGAAGTAGAACAGGTTTACTTAGATGATGGCAGTCAGCTTTCCGGCTCTTCGATTGCCGTTCACTATAAAAACGATTTACTTATTGGAGTCGTGTTTGAAAATAAGTTGTTGAGAGCTGCTCTAAAGAAAAAGCCTTGAACAACTTTCATTGCTCAAGGCTTTTAACTAACAACATATAACTAACAACTAAAGACTGGGCACTACATATCCTTCTTCGCCAACGGAGGAATCACACCCATGTTATACCATGTAAATGCATATTGGTCAGCCGTGCCTTCAATTGCTTTTGTTAAATTAGAAGAGCCATGCCCAGATTTCGTTTCGATGCGAATCAACACAGGGTTATCGCCTATGTGATTTTCCTGAAGCGTAGCCGCAAACTTGAATGAATGTGCAGGCACTACACGATCATCATGATCTGCTGTGGTCACCATTGTAGCTGGGTAACTCGTGCCGGGTTTCAACGCATGAACGGGTGAATATTTTCTGAGGTACTCAAACATTTCTTTAGAGTCATCTGCTGTGCCGTAGTCGTAAGCCCATCCCGCCCCAGCGGTAAACTTATGGTAACGAAGCATATCCATTACGCCCACTGCCGGCAATGCCACTTTCATCAGATCGGGACGCTGTGCCATGGCAGCACCCACTAAAAGGCCACCATTCGATCCGCCTGAAATTGCCAAGTACTGATTGGAAGTATATTTTTCGTTGATCAAATATTCTCCTGCGGCAATAAAATCGTCAAACACATTTTGCTTGTTCATTTTTGTGCCGGCCAGATGCCACTTTTCTCCATACTCGCCACCGCCTCTCAGGTTAGGCTGAGCGTAAACGCCTCCATTTTCTAACCACACAATTCGTGAAGTATTAAAAGAAGGTGTTAAACTGATGCCGAATCCTCCATAGGCATAAAGCATAGTCGGGTTCTTGCCGTTTAGTTCCACACCTTTTTTATGAACAATAAACATGGGCACCTTTGTGCCGTCTTTACTGGTGTAAAAAACTTGTTTCGTTTCATACTCGCCTGGATTGAAATCTACTTTCGGTTTTTCATACAAAGTAGATTTACCGGAAGCGATATCGTATTTGAAAATTGAAGATGGATAAGTAAATGATGTGAACGTGTAGTAAATCTGTTTGTCTGAAATTTTCCCACCAAAGCCGCCTGCAGTGCCAATATCCGGCAACTCTACTTCACGTTCCAATTTTCCTGAAAAATCAAACTGCTTAATGAGTGTCTTTGCATCCTTCAAATAGCTTACAAACATTTTCTTGTTGGCAGTACCCACCCCTTGCATAGCGTTATCGGTTTCTGGCACAATGTCTTTCCAATTCTCAATGCCGGGTTTAGCAAAATCGACCTCAACAATTTTATTGTTGGGCGAATTCAAATTAGTTTGAATGATCAGCCGTGATCCATCATTGACGACCAAATTATGATCGTTGTCAAAATTACCAGCCACAGTTACCAGTTTTCCCTCGGGATCTTTCAAGTCTTGTACGTACAATTCATTTCCTGTAGTGCTGGTAGCTGCTGTCACCACCAAGAATCGTTCATCTTCCGTGAGCCCCGCACCTACATATCTACGAGGTGTTTTTTCACCGCCAAAAATTAGTTGGTCGGTGCTTTGTTCGGCACCAAGTTTGTGAAAATAGAGTTTGTGGATTTGGGTTTTGGCCGATAGCTCGCTGCCTTTAGGCTTGTCATAGCTGCTGTAATAAAATCCTTCATTCCCTTTCCAAGCCAAGCCACTAAACTTCACATCGCGCAACGTATCTTCAACATTACTTTTATCAAGTGTGTTTATAACGATCACTTTCCTCCAGTCTGACCCGCCTTCCGAAATTTGATAGGCTGCTAGCGAGCCATCTTTCGAAAATGAGATGCCGGCCATAGATGTGGTGCCGTCTTTTGAAAACGTGTTAGGATCTAAAAATAGTTCGGCAGCACCACTTTCCCCTTTCTTGCGATACAGTGCACTTTGATTTTGCAATCCATCATTTTTATAGAAATAGTAAAAGTCTCCTTCTTTAAAAGGCGCACTGAGCCGTTCGTAGTTGTAAAGAGCCTCTAGTCTTTTCTTGATGCTTTCACGGTATGGTATCTTAGTCAAAAAACCAAACGTCACTTCGTTTTGCGCTTTCACCCAGTTGCCCGTGGCCTTGGCTGTGTCGTTCTCCAGCCACCGATAAGGGTCATCAACGTTGATACTAAACAAGGTGTCAACGTTGCTGATTTTTTGAGAGATCGGATATTTCATTGATGACACTTGTTCTTTAGGCTTTGAACAGCCGGCAGCCAAAATGGTTAAAAGAAATAATATGCTAGCTTTATACATAGTTTTAAATTTTAAAGAAACAAGATAACGGCTTTATTGAAAGATATCCAACACCTTTGTTAACACCTATCCAGAATTGATTATGAGCGCAACAAAAAAGCTTTCATTAGTGAACATCGTTGCACTGATCGTAGTGCTAACTATAAACGCATTGGCTAATATTTTGCCCATTAACGGCATGAACACAGGGCAAATTTCAGAACTGTATCCAAGCCTATTCACCCCTGCCGGCTTCACTTTTTCTATTTGGAGCGTAATCTATTTGCTGCTGGTCAGTTTTTCAATTACACAGTTTAAA
>JBBSCN010000027.1:0-25521 GCA_038250265.1 Cytophagales bacterium
AGGGTTGGAAGGATGAAAAGCCACTGACAACAATCTGTTAGGAGCCTCATTCACAATTTCTTGGTAGGAGTAATCTTTCAGGTTTACTAAAATTAACTTTCCTGAAGGCGAAGCTCCAGCTAGCCATCCACCGTCAGCGCTAATATCAATCGATTTCAAATCGAAAGGCAACGTCAAAATCGTTTTGCTTTGTAAAGTCTTAGGATTCGTTAGTCGAAGAGTGCGGTCAATAGATGTAGAGATAAACCCGGTATTATTGGGTAAGAATTTAATATCTGTAATAGCCCCTAGGTGTCCCTTTACTCTAACCGGGCTTTTCATAGCTGAAGCCAAATCAAATATCTCTAAGTAACTAGAATCGCTTCCATTAACCAGGTACTTGTCATCTTTGCTTAGCGCGAGTACACGATTTGAAAAACCATCATTTTCGAAGATCGGATTATCTGCTTTCTGAGTAATAAAATCTCCCGGGATGATTTTTCCATCATTTCCGCTGGCAAAAAATCGATCGGAGTTTTCGGAAACCACCAAAGCGAACATTTTATTTTTAAGTCCGCCTGGAATTTTCACGGCATTGTAATTGTAGCCTGTTAGTTTAGCCAACCCATAGTACAATCCTCTGAATACATAGGGGTCATACTTCTTGCCACCATACTTTGTGTGGAAAAGATACCCTTGCATGGCAGTTAGTCCCGCTAGTTCCTTATCATCAATACCCTCAGATTTTGCTTCCAAAGATTGTGCTACAGTAAGGTAGTACAAGCTTTTTGCTTTTTCAAAATTTTCATTTGCTTCAACTGTTTTCAGTTGAGCCACAACATTTGCAGCTTTTTCTTTCTCGTTAGATGCAGTTGCCAGACGCTCCGCCCTTCTTGCCATTTCAGCCTGCAGAAGCGCAAAATCCTTCGCTGATCGGGTTTCAATCAACGAACTTTGAAGCTCCTCATTTTTCTTTTGCAACTCACGCTCTTTCGCCAGCAATTCCTTTGTCTTTGTTTGCGCTAAGTTCCTTTGCTCGATTGCTTCCGCACTGGCGGTTTCAGCCTTTTTAGTCTGTGCCTGAGCTATTTTTTTGTCCTTTTGGGCTTGCATGTTATTGATTAAGCCATAGAAGAAAAATCCGATGGACACCAACAAAGCAATAGCCAGAATAATATTTATAACACGAGCCCTGCGCAGCATTCTGCGCTGGAGCATTTCTTGATTCTTTAACTCGGCTTCAAACGTGATCCGGCTTGTGTCCAAGAAAACAATCGCCCGCTCAAAGGCTATATCGTAGCGTTGAGCCCAAACACGTGTAGGGTTCTGTTTCTTTTGCCAGTTAAGTGCCAGTTGTAAATCAGGTGGACGCCAGAGGCTAGTCTTGCCAATTTGATACATGGCAGCCGCATCAGATACCCGCTTATACATTCGTGCCGACTCATACTCCTCATCCACCCAACCCGAAAGACGGTTCCAAATTCGCATCAGGCTTTCATGTGACAACTCAATGACCGATTCTGAGGTCAGAGGAAATTGATAACTCGGCATCAAAAAGGATCTTCCAGATTGCCTAAATTTATCTACCACATTGATCAACTCGTCTTCAGAAACTTCGCAAAGTTCGGCCAGCATTCCGATCTGGGTCGCTCTCCTGGTACCTTGGCTTTCTAGTGTTTTTTCTGTAATGGATTTGAATAATCTTTCCGCTATAAATCGATCATTGGTTCCAAGTTCGTCATACGCCTCATTGGCGTGCAGAGAAAGCGCCTGAGAAATTTGACCAACGGCATTGTAATGACGCAAATCCATCGGCTCTCCTGGTTCTCTATAGGATACCCAGTAATTCCACGTGCGCATCAGTGCGTGCTGAAGAATGGGAAGCTGATCTTGGTTAGTGCCAATATCACTCAAAAGTCGTTTTACAAGACGCTGAGTAATCCGTCCACCGGCTACCGCAACAGGTCCTTCGATGACCAACCTCTTCTGTTCACGCGTCATTTGCGGAACCAGGTAATTACTGCCGTTAACCAGTTCTGTTAAACCCGAAAAATCAGCACACTTACCTATAAAATCTGCGCGCATACTGAGCGCCACATAAGCAGGTTTATTTGATTGTTTGACCGCATTTAATATCAGATTAACATACTCGACAGATTCGTTTTCAGCATCTTCAACTTTCGAGTCTTTGTACTTAAAAAGTTCTTCAAATTGATCGATCAAGAAAAAAACATTCTCGCTAACTTGAGTTTGAATATAACTTGTTATCTCAACCAGTCCGTTTGATCCGCTCCGAAGCACTGAGCCTATAACCGCTTTATGAAGTTGCCGATCCTCGTCTTGCATCCTTCCTTCATCGGCAAGTAAGTCTAAGATGGCCTCAGTAAGATTATCAATGGGAGAGCTTCCCGGCCGGGTGCGGACAATTTTCCAGTTTGGGCTGGTTTGGGTCATAAACCCACCATAAAGCATCGGGATAACCCCGCAATACATCAAGCTGGATTTACCACTACCTGAATATCCTAATACCGTAACAGAACGATTTTGAGACAACTTATCAAGTATCTCATCCGCATGGCCTTCTCGGCCGAAAAAAAGATGGCATTCATCAATAGAAAAAGGTCTCAACCCAGGAAATGGATTGTACGAAAGCTGTTCGTTCATCGGAATGGATGACGGATCAGACTGCTCTATACTGCCAACTTTAACTGAATAATTTAACATCAGATTATCATCAAGCTAACTATCCTCGGAAGGAAAGATACGGTTTAAAGTGAAAAAACAAGTTTAAAAAATAAAGAAAATACCGCTTTCAGCTCTAAAAGTTGAAAAGTTAAGATAAAATTATACGTATTCCAAAACCTTGTCCGCCAGCTTTACATTATCTGCCAGCAGCTCATAAAACTCATCTTTATTGATTTTCAGTAATATAGAATCAGTTTTTGATAAGATCAGATTGGAATTCGCAAACCCAACGGGTGCGATCATTTCTCCAATAAATTGGCCGCTTTCATAGTCCATTCTATACCGGCTCTTTTCGTAATACTGAACCGAACCCGAATAAACGATGAAAAAATCGTTGTTTACCCTTTCGTCAATAACGAGAAAATCCTCCGGTTTCATTCGGACTTCCTTCGACAGGTCAGAAAGAAACGATAACGACAACCCAGAGATGTTTTCGAAAAATTTCAGGTTTTTGAAGAATAGGATTTTTTCGAACAGGCGAAGTTTTAGCTGCGCCCCCGGAATAATCGCCCTGTCTAACCATCGCTTGTTATCGGTGCCCAACCGACTGGAATTTGACGTGTATAATACTGGATCTATTTGGTACAGGGCCCAGCCGGCCATTTCGCGGATAAGTCGGTCAGGATTGAACAACTGCGCGATTAGATCCAGCTTAAAGTCAGCGATTTTTTGGATCCCAATCTGTTGAAGTGCGCAAGCCTTTGTCCATCTATTCGATTGGGTAAAATCCCTGTTCAGCAGAAACTTAATCGCCAATTTATTGTCCAACTTCATCCGTGGATAAAATATCTCTAACCGCCCAATCTTCTCATTATTAGTAAGGTCATCAAGGACTGGGATTATTTTTTGTTTGAGTTGATCCGATAAAAAGACGTCCAACAATTCAAGGGCATAGCTTGTTCCTTCTGAAGTACCACTTTCAATATTCTCTTTCACCAACTGAATAGACTTGGTATCATAGAGCATCGCCAACAGCATGTAGATATGATCAATGTCGTTTCTGTCTTCTTGCTCCAAGGCTTCTTTAAGAAACTGTGAATTCTCATCGTTGTTCAGCGATTCTATCGCATTTAAATTCCAAGCAATATCTGCCACATCATTTTCTATAGCATATTTGATCCGAGTGATCTGCGACATGCCCGCCTTAAACGCACTTTCGCCAAGAGCTAGGAGTACCTGCGACACTACAACTTTGTCGGGGAAGTCTATTTTCCCCCAGAGCATATCCTTCGCTTTCTGACCACCAATTCGCCCAATGACTTGAACAATTCGCAAGATGGTTTGTGTGCTTTGGCCAGTTTGATAAAACGCGTTCTCCAAATGAGTCAACGATTTACCGCCTATTAAGATCAATGAACTAATCGCCCGATTGCTATATATTGGATTTGATAAATTGCCAATCAGCGCAAAAATTATCTCGGGGTTATTAATCTTCACGCTGGTTGCAATGGCCGTCTTGCGCACCTTGGGTTCTGGATCAGCCAACAGCTCTATCAGAAAAGAGGCATTTTCTTCTGCTGATGAATGCAGCAGTAGTTCAGCAGCATATTGCCGATCACTTGCTTGTTCTGATCTCGCCAATTTTTGAATTCGTTGCTTGGAAATATCGCCTCCATTTTCAAGGATGGCTTTGATATCAAGTTTATTAAGGACTTTCTTTCCCTCGACATTTATGGCACTTTGATCGGCTCGAATAACATATTGGTCTGACACGGACAATCCTTTTATCTCATTCATTCTGCGCTGGGCATAATCTCGAATGTTTTCTTCCTCGTTTTTCATCAAGTTATTAACCCAAGAGCTCACTTGTGTGGGATCTAATTTTTCTAGTAGCTTAAAAGAAAATACGGACTTGGTAGAATTGGTGCTTGCCAATTGGCCAAATAATCGCTCTTTGATCTGTTTAAATCCTACATCTAATTTATCCAACGTATGGTCCATGTTCTCGAGCTTGGAACGAATCTTCGTTTTGTATCCAGCATAAAGCTTTTGGATAATCAAAAAATAAACTCCGCACAGCGCTATTAAAATCACCGGTATCCAAACAATCTTAAAAAAAGAAATCAGCGATAGCAGAAAGATGACAACTCCTGCCACCAAACGCCCTACCTCACTCACAACGCCTTCCACTTTTACCTGAATGCCAAACCTCGTTCTGCTCTCGAGAGGAACAAACATGAGCTTGTAAACAGGGTTTTCCAGCGAGTCGCGCAGCGTGTTATTAAACAACCTACTCATTGCCACAAAAAGGAAAAAGTAGATGAAGGTTTCCGGACGTAGGGCGATATCATACCCAAATACTAGAGCTGCCACAAACGAGGCAACTGCAAAGAACCCGGTTATAGCGGGCAGAATGAATAAGGAAACTCGCAGTCCGTAAGAAGATATAATGCGATCATTCAAAAATGTTTGCATTGCCAAACTCAACAAATAAATCGCACCATTGAAATAGGCAAGGAAGTTGGTCAGGTCGCGCTGGTTTGGGTATTGCTCGTTGAGCAGGTTTTGAAAAATAAACTGATTGAAGTTTAACGTCACCACTGACGTAATTAAGAAAAGGCTCAGGAGCACTACATATTTATCTTTAAAAATCTTCGAAAACCCTGTCTCTTTTCTAACCGCAGCGTCCGATATTGACGCGTGTTTATTTAAACCAAACTTAAAACCAATAATTGCCAAGCAAACTAACGCACCAACAATGCTCACATCGCAAACAATCAAATAGTCCGAGGTATCGGGAAAAAGACTGGCACTGACTGGAATTAAAAAATTGGCAATGATGATTGCTGCTAGCTGTCCGGTATCGATCCAACCAATGATTTTTTTAGACTGTTTGAAATCAAAAAGCCGAGAGAATAAGCCCCAATAACATAACAGCAACAAAGCAGTCATTGGGCCAACTAGGCAAAACATCAAAAGCAATACATCGTCCCGCAAAGTGGTAGAGCCAAAATGATAAAAGTAATTGAGGGCAGTTGTGCACACCAGTACCAGCACCATACTAAAGAACGCTAACGCAGCAAACCGAATGCGATTCTGAAAAAAAGAAAAGATGAGAGTAATACCAATGCCGAGACCGCCCGAAATCAAAAATGCTTTGTTCAGACTTCCACTGAGTTTATTCAAAAAGAGAGACTCGGCCGTTACTTGATAGGTCGCAACAAATATCCCGATGAAAAAGCCCATCGAAAGCATCACCACTACTTTGGCCTGATCTTCTGGTCTTACATTTAGAATTCGAAGGGTATTTATGTTCACAATTTTAAAATTACCAATAAAACTGAAAAACAAAAAAGCCAGAGTCAATAGATGACCTCTGGCCTTTTCTTATTAGAAGGTTCGCACTATTTCTTTGTGCTAACAGAATCTTTTTTTGCCACCTGCTTTTGTTGATACACCTCGTTCAATCCTTTCACCACATCTTTGGTAATATCTACTCCTGGATTTCCGTAAAGTAAATCACTCGTCTGGTCAAATTTCAACACGGCCAGCAAACCCTTGTCGGCCGCATACGTTTTTAAATAGGTAGTGATGTTGCCATACAATTCTCCATTTACTTTTGCTTGCTCATTCGCTAAGTCCTGCTCGATACTTTGCTGGTATTGGCGGAAATTTTGTTGTTTTTTTCCAAGGTCTTCTTCCACGGCCTTAGCCTGTCCAATCGTCATTGTGCTTACGTTTCTTTGGTAGGCACCAATTTCACTTTGAAGAGACTGAGCTCTGTTTTGCAAATCTTGATCTAATTTCTTTCCCTTTGATTCAAAACGGGTTCTCACATCTTTATAGTAATCATAGTACTTGAGCACAGAATCAGAATTGATATAGGCAACTTTTAAATCGCCTGAGAGTTGAACCGTTTGTTCACTTGCCTGCGGCTTGGTCGAGAAGTGTAAATAAAACAACACTATAACGGCCACTAGTGAAAGACCGCTCAAGGCGATGGGTACATTTTTCATTTTACTATTCGGTTTGTTTTTTAGGCTGCAAATATAAACAGGCTTTTGCTGAAAACAACAGCCATTCCTATTCCTATTCCTCTTCGTCCTCGCTAGATTGAAATGTATAGAGCGTCTCGTCCAATTGGAGGCTGCCCTCGTTGAACCGATTGATGAATCTTTCTATCACAATAGGGGTGATGGTCTCGACTTGAAGTCCCACATCCAAGCCAATCCCAAATTCAGCAGAATCGTCCACTTCCAAAAATTCCTGCACTTTTATGTCTCCGCCTTCTTGGTATTCCAGAATAACTTCGGCCATGTAAAGACCCACTTCTTCTTCTAATTCATTGGCAAGTTTTCCGTCTGCAGTCGGACTGTAATTGGGAAACCGCTCCATTGCTTTTTCTTCTGCGAGCTCGTACAACAAGCTTTCATGTTCTAGTCGAAGCGTGGAAAGAATACAATCAAAGATTACGTCTTGCTGCTGGTGCGTCCCAACAAAGTGAAAATGGAAATACTCATCTGAATTATTTCCCGGATCGACCGCTAAATATTTTTGCCCATTTTTCTCCAGCTCTAACTTAATGGCCGCAATAGTTTGTGTAAGAAGTCCTTTATTCATCATTTTTCTCTTCTACAAACCACTTTGCGTACATCGGATAATTTTTGGCCGTTCGGTCAATCACCGCTTTCATCTCAGCTCCCACTTCTTTCACTCTTTTTGCCGGCATTCCCGCGTAGATACTTCCTGGCTCCACAATTGTTTTGGGCAATACAACTGCTCCCGCTGCTATTACAGAACCGGTTCCAATCACGGCATCGTCCATCACGATGGCCCCCATTCCAATCAGCACATTGTCTTCAATAGTACAACCATGTACCACGGCATTGTGGGCAATCGAAACATTACTGCCGATCACGGTTTTGGCCTTTTGATAGGTGCAATGAATAACAACTCCATCTTGGATGTTGGTATTGTTTCCTATCGTGATCGAGTGGACGTCTCCCCTCACAACTGCATTGAACCATACGGTGCAATTGTCGCCCATAATAACCTCCCCCACCACTACCGCATTGTCTGCAAAAAAACAGTCTTTTCCGAATATTGGAGTAAAACCCCTCACCGATTTAATAATTGCCATACACTTTGCTTATTCGGTTCAAGATTAGTTCAAACCAATTAAATCACAAAATCCTACTGACAAGATGTCACGATTGATCAATTAGTGTTAAATTTGCCAAGCAAAATAGAAAAATGGAGAATTTGATTCAAAATATTGAGATTTTAGCCGGAAATGAAACCGAAGTAAGCGCTCAGATGACGGTCTCTAGGGATCAAGATACTGGGAAGCCCCGAAAGCTTTACATCGAAAGCTACGGATGCCAAATGAATTTTTCAGACAGTGAAATCGTGGCCTCCATCCTTCTGAAAGAGGGGTTCGATACTACCTCGGATATTAGCCAAGCAGATATTGTCTTTTTAAATACGTGCTCTATTCGTGAAAAGGCAGAACAGACTGTCCGCAATAGGTTGACTCACATTCACGGATATAAAAAGAAAAAGCCGGAGTTGCTGGTGGGAGTTTTGGGCTGTATGGCCGAGCGGCTAAAGACGAAATTGTTGGAAGAAGAAAAAATTGTCGACCTAGTAGCAGGGCCAGATGCATATCGTGATTTACCACAACTTATCCTTCAGGTAGATGAAGGAGCTAAGGCTGTAAATACTTTTTTGTCGCGCGAAGAAACGTATGCCGACATCAGCCCCGTGCGGCTTAACTCAAACGGTGTGACAGCCTTCATCTCGATTATGAGAGGGTGTGATAACATGTGTTCCTTTTGCGTTGTACCATTTACCCGAGGCCGGGAAAGAAGTAGAGACCCACATTCGATTGTGGCAGAAGCGAAAGATTTGTTTGATAAAGGGTTCAGGGAAGTAACTATGCTCGGTCAAAATGTTGATTCTTATAAATGGAGTGAAGTTGAAAACAACAAAGCCCGCTTAGAGAAAAGCAATGTCGCATCTATTGTAAACTTTGCCAACCTCCTGGAAATGGTGGCACTCATTAACCCACAATTAAGGGTTCGCTTTTCTACCTCACACCCAAAGGACATTACAGATGAGGTGCTACAAGTCATTGCGAAGCATTCCAATATTTGCAATTACATCCACTTGCCCGCGCAAAGCGGAAACACGCGAATTTTGGAAATGATGAACCGGGGCTATAGCCGCGAATGGTATTTGCAGCGAGTGGAGAAAATAAGAGAAATTTTAGGCGAGGATTGTGGTCTTTCTTCTGATATGATCACTGGATTTTGTACAGAAACAGACCAAGAACATCAGGATACACTTAGCTTGATGGAGATTGTGCAATATGATTATTCTTACATGTTTCATTATTCGGAAAGGCCGGGAACGCTGGCCGAAAAGAAATTTAGAGATGATATTTCATTAGATGTAAAGAAAAAACGGTTGGACGATATCATAAAAAAACAAAATGCACTTTCGTTGAAACGCAACAAACTGGATATCGGCAAAGTCCAGGAAGTTTTGATCGAAGGTACTTCCAAGCGCTCTGAAAATCAGTGGCAAGGGAGAAATTCAGCTAACAAAGTGGTTATTTTTTCAAAAGAAAATAATAAGAAGGGCGATTACGTACATGTATTGATTGAGAGTTGTACCGGTGGAACTCTAATCGGAAAGATTGTTGGCAACCAAAAGAATTGAATGGAATAAATGACAGCAACAGATTCAGATATTCAAAGCATCAAAAATAGATTTGGCATTATTGGCAATGCCAATTTACTGAATCATGCCGTGCGGGTAGCAATGCAAGTGGCACCCACAGACATGACTGTGTTGATAACCGGTGAAAGTGGATCCGGCAAAGAATCTTTTTCGAAAATAATCCACCAGCTGAGTCCCAGAAAGCACGGACAATTTATTGCGATCAACTGCGGATCTATTCCAGAGGGCACGATCGATTCCGAGTTATTTGGCCACGAAAAGGGTTCGTTCACAGGAGCGCATGAGGCCCGAAAAGGATACTTCGAGGTAACGAATGGTGGGACCATTTTCTTGGACGAGATTGGTGAAATGCCCATGGGAACTCAAGCGAGGTTGCTTCGCGTATTAGAGAATGGCGAATTCATTCGCGTGGGCTCGTCAAAAGTTTTAAAGACAGATGTTCGGGTAGTTGCTGCTACCAATGTTAACCTGCTGAATAAAGTGGAGCAAGGGAGATTTCGAGAAGACTTATACTACCGATTGAATTCTGTGCCGATCTACGTTCCACCTCTGCGGGAAAGAGGCAAAGACACTGAACTTCTTTTTAGAAAGTTTGCTACTGACTTTGCCGAGAAATATAAAGTCAAGCCCATTACGCTGACCGAGGAGGCCAAAGAATTATTAATAAAATACCGTTTTCCGGGAAACATTCGTCAGCTAAAAAATCTAGTAGAGCAAATTTCAGTTTTGTCTCCCGATCAGAAAGAGATCAATTCCGAAATACTCAATTTGTATATACCCAAAGAATCAACGTTGCCTGCGCTATACAATAGTCAGCATGGTACGGACAATATTTCGGAGCGCGAGATTTTATACAAAGTTCTTTTTGACATGCGCAAAGATGTTAACGAATTGAAAAAGTTAGTCTTGGATACGTATGGAAACCCCGAACAAACGTCTCAACTTTTCAAGGAAAATGCAGCTCTGTTTGATAGTCTTCGAAACGAAGAGAGGCAACCTAGTAATGATGCGGTGCTGAATATCAAGCCTTCGCGGAATTCAGATCAGATCGAAACCCCAGAAGAAGTACAAGACATTTCGCACGAGGCGGAAGACGAGTCTTTGTCTATTGAAAAGAAAGAAAAAGAGTTGATCTTGCGCGCGCTTCGAAAAAACAACAACAAGCGCAAATACGCGGCACGGGATTTGGGAATATCTGAACGAACATTGTATCGAAAAATAAAAGAATATGGACTTGAAGAATAACAGTAAACAATTAATTAATCCGAATCGAGGAATTGGGTGGGCAGCTTCGCTTTTTTTGCTGCTGTCGATTACTTTTTTCCAAGGCTGCGGAATTTACTCGTTATCAGGTGCTGCAACCACCGCGAAGACCATCCAAGTAGATCAATTTTACAATAATACCGACCTAGGCCCCGCCAACCTAGGGCAAAATTTTACCAACAGGCTCAAAGATTATTATCAGCAGAATTCAAGTTTAAAAGTTGTTTCTGAAAGCGGAGAGCTTCAGATTGAGGGAACGCTCGTACAGTATGATGTGGCACCATTAGCTCCTGTAGCGGGTGCAAGCGCAGCACAGCCCTCTCAAGCGGCCCTTACTCGGCTTACCATTGGTATCAAAGTAAACTACGTAGATACTAAAGAGCCAAAGAACAGCTTCAAAGATCGATCATTTAGTTTCTATGCCGATTTTCCAAATGACAGAAATCTAATCACCGAACAAGAAGGCTTAGAGAAGAAAATATTTGATCAGATTTTCATAGATTTATTCAATGCTACCCTTGCGAATTGGTAGCGCATCGTGCACTTCAGAAATTTATTAACGTTTTCTAATATTGATTCTCCCCCACCATGGCAAGAATATTAACCGGAATCCAAAGTAGTGGGCGCCCCCATCTTGGAAATCTGTTAGGCGCCATTATCCCAGCAATTAAGTTATCCAAGGTTTCAGGCAACGAGTCCTTGTTTTTTATCGCAGATCTTCATTCTCTCACCAGCATAAAGAATGCACAACAACGAGTTGACAATGTAAATGCTGTGGCCGCTGCATGGCTTGCCTTTGGGTTTGATCTCGAACACAATTTACTCTATCGCCAAAGCAGAATTCCAGAAGTATGTGAACTGACGTGGTACTTAAGTTGCTTTACGCCCTTTCCGATGCTGGCGAATGCGCACTCATTCAAAGATAAATCCGATCGGCTTTCGGATGTTAATGCGGGGCTTTTTATCTATCCGGTTTTGATGACGGCTGATATTGTACTTTATGATGCGCACTATGTGCCCGTAGGAAAAGACCAAAAACAACATTTGGAAATGGCGCGGGATATTGCCTCTGCATTCAATAACTTATACGGTGAAGCTTTTGTAGTTCCCGAGGCAAGGATTGAAGAACAGGTGATGACTGTACCTGGTACTGATGGACAAAAGATGAGTAAGTCGTATGGCAACATTATTGATATATTTTTGCCAGAAAAAGAATTAAAAAAGCAAGTGATGTCGATTCAAACAGACAGCATACCGATGGAAGCGCCCAAAAACCCGGATGCGGATAACGTTTTCGCTATCTATCGATTAATTGCCACCGCAACGCAAACGGAAGCTCTGCGTAAAAAGTATCTTGCCGGTAATTTTGGATACGGGCACGCGAAGCAAGAGCTATTGGAATTGATACTCTCTAACTATTCAAAAGAGCGCGAAGCCTTTGATTTCTATATGAGCAACCTACCTGAGTTGGAAAGTAAATTACAAAGAAGCGAAGCAAAAGCAACGATCATTGCGAAGGAAGTGCTTGGCCGAGTGAGAAGCAAATTGGGCTTCACCTCCTAGTCCTTATTGTTTTGATTAAAGGTAGGGCATGGTATAAATCGCTCCCTTTTTTTTGATTTAGCGTTCATGTCGATTCCCAGTCGATACTTCAACGCCACTTCGTGTGCGCCACCGGATATAGGGCCTAGTGCTGATACAGTGATATCATAACTGTAGACGATCTCTACCCGATCGAATTGAAATCCTAGGATGACAACCGCGGCATCCTGCCGTAGGTCACCCTGAACATTTTTACTAAGCGGGATACCTCTATACCAAAGTCCCAAGATGATTGGGTGATATAGAAAGTAAGCGCCAATATCCAACTGTTCAAAATTTCCCTGCCGCTTGTAAATAAAAGAGGGTGACAAAACAGGAACGCCTTCTTTCCTCAACACACCACTGTACAGTGGAATTCTAACACCACCATGGACAGATAATTTAAACGGTACATACGACTCTTGATTGATCAATGAACGATTGGGTTCGTTGATATGGTTGGCGGAAAATCCAATCCAAAAATTTTTGTTGTAAGCAAGCATCCCCGCTTTGAAGTCAAAGTAATGTGCGTTGCCTAGGTTAAAAAAGGCAGGATCGTCACTGGGAACATTACCAGTTGCATCAAATTGCAGTTGATCTCCAAACAATAACTTGTTAAAGTCAATACTTCGCACGGCATACCCAAAATTTAACCCCGAAGAGATCACCCACTTTTTTGCAATGTTGAGTTTATACGAATACAAAAAATTTAATTGTGTCGATTTCATTCCTGCCGTGCCCGCTTGATCTACCGTTGCCAGAAACCCGATGCCACTGTTATAGTTCTGTAAATTGTAATCATACGAAAACGCATAGGAAACATACCCTCTTGCCACGTTCGGCCATTGATTGCGATAGTTTGCAATAAACCGGTGGTCATTAGTAGTACCCACAAATGCTGGATTCAAATAAAGTGGCGCAGCGTAGTATTGAGAGAATTCCTGATCTTGAGCATAGGTGAAAACCGGAAAACAATAAATGGCGAACAAAAAAACAAGTTGAACTAGACCCTTGTGCAATCTATTTGGAGATATTGTCATGACGCTATCTGATCAGGTTAATATCTCCTACCCTCACTACCGTCTCGCCATTTTCAAAACGAGCAGTTAACTTGTACATATACACATCTTGCTGACAGAGCTTGCCGTTGTAAGTACCGTCCCAACCTCTGTTCGCATCGCGTGTTTCAAAAAGAAGCTCCCCCCAGCGATTGAAAACGAGCATTTCAAATTCGGTAATGCCGCGCATCACCGGAAGAAACGTGTCGTTTTTTCCATCTCCCAATTGGCCAAAACTACCACCTGCACCCAATGCCCCAAATGAACTTGGCGAAAAAGCATTTGGAACCAAGACTTGTCCGCCCTTTTGCACGCGAACCACATTGACCAATTTGATAGAGTCAACGCAGCCTAGTTGGTTAGATGCTTGTAACTTGATCGTATACGTTCCTTCCTCTTTGTAGGTGTGGACCGGTTTATATTCAGAAGAAGTGGTTCCATCTCCAAAGTCCCACAAAAAAACACTGGCATCGAAACTCAAATTGCTAGTGTATAAAATTCCGCCAGGAATGTAAAGAAGTTTTGGCTTCACGTCAAAACTAGCAACGGGTCTTGCATACACTCGAATGATGTTTGGTTTTGTTTTCACAACTTTTTCTCCAGTCGCGTTGGAAGCTTCCAATGAAACGGTGTATGTGCCTACTTTGCGATACGTATGAATTGGGTTTACCTCACGGGATTGTTCCCCGTCTCCAAACTCCCATCGGTACGTGCTGGCGTCTGCAAACTTTGATTGATTTGTAAAAGTCACACTCAACGGCACGCATCCTTCGGGGGGATTATATAAAAAATCAACTACGGGTGGAATGGCAAGAATTGAAATTGATTGGATAAATTTTTCTGTGCAGAACTTACTGCTTACGGTCAATGAAATGATATAGATACCATACGTTAAATAAGAATGAGAAGTGACGGCTGCGTTGGTTGAAGTTGACCCATCGCCAAAATCCCAGAGGTATTGCCACGGTCCAGCCTTCGTTAAATTAGTAATGCTTACAGTTGAATTCGGAAGCATTTGCGAAGTGGGAGTTACTGTAAAATCGGCGGCAATGTCATCTTGCTTGAGAACATCTATCGAAGAAGACGAAACGGCACTGGTACAGTTTGCAAAATTCTTTGTGTCCAACGAAAATTGAACTGTTAGATTCGCACTAATAAGGCTTGGCCGGGTAAAAGTTCGTTCGATCCGATCGGAGGTCGAAGTTGAATTTACCACCGGAATATTGTTTTCTGTTACAACCCAATGATAGCCTGAGAGCCCTTTTTGCATGGCGGTGGCACGTAGTCGCATGGAGGTACAATTAAAAAACAGCGTGTCGATTACAAACAAAGAAGTGGGAACAGGGCTTATTCGAATCGTGCGAGAGGAATCCGCTTTACATCCGGAAGAAAGTGTGGTAATCAAATTTACTTTGAAGTCTTTGAATGAGTTGGTGAAATTAGAAAAAGCAAAATTAAAATTGGGGCTGGTACCAGTGCTCGAATGTGCAAGCACGGCAGTTGAATCACTTACCTTCCACAAATAGTCGATCGGAGTCAATGATTGGGTCTGCGTATCGGCTCGAAAGTTTACTGACTGGGGCGAGCAATTGGAATTGAAAGGCGAGTAATTCACTTCGCTGAAACCAGAAAGAGTGCCTGGAAAAACAGTTACTACTTGAGTCGTAGAAATCTTTTCACAGCTATTGATTGTGAACACACGAAGCCTGAGGTCATACACTTTGTCAGCAGATGTTGTGTTTATAAATCGACAGGTAAACACAGGCGAAAAACCAGGGTCGGTGGGCTTTTGGATACCAACCACTTTGTACCCCGTGCCATCGCGCGCATCTACTTCCCAAACAAATCGATCCACCACATCGGGTTGCCCCGCTATTGAAGTGTTCGTAAAATTTATTGTCAGTGGCCCACAGCCCGATGAAGCATTGGGTGCGAAACTTGCCATCGGCAAAGGGTCAACTCTCACCGGAATGATCAGCAACCTAGAACAACTGTTTTGGTTGGTAACCACTCGCAGGGCAACTTGATAAATCCCGGGTACACCAAGTGATCGTGTAAACGAAGTCTTGTTATCGAATGCAGGATCTTTGTTAAAGACATATCCGTTGTAATTAAAATCCCATTCGCGCAACGAAATAATTTCGCCAGTGATTGGACTCAACGTAGAGTTTTCTGCAAAGGAAGTAAGTAGTCCTTCACACACTCGATCGGCAATAAATACTGGGCGCGGCTTCTCATACACTCTCACATTTACTTCATCCGATGTTTCACACGAAGTAAGATTGTCCCTCACTCTCAACTTCACTCGGTAGATCCCCTTATTTACGTAGGGCTGATCCAATGGTCCTATAAAGGAATTTGAAAAACCCGAAGAAGGTTCCTGTCTAACCAATACATTATTCTCGTTATAAAACTCCCACCTCCATTGTGTAGTGGGTAAAAGAGTGCCGATGGAGGCATCGCTGAATCGAGTTTGGAAGGTGGTGTAAGGAGCGGCCGCTTCCTGACAAAAGAAGGGCGTAATTGGATTGCTCAACAAATCGGTCACAACTATCTTAGCAACCAACGAGGGAGAAACAGTGATGACCCTATCAAAGCTATTCGCACAACTACCTGCGGCATTATTGTCTCGTACCGTGACCCGAATTAATTTTTGTCCGCCTGTGGGATAAGAAAAAATTGGATCGGAAGAAGTAGAAGTGGAAAGAGGTGCGCCTACACCCAGCGGATCGTCAAAAAACTGCCACGTAAATCCAAACGAAGCACCGCTGATGGCGGGTGTTTGCTCGTCAAAAAAAATATCGTCCCCAATACAAAATACCGTTTGAATCGGCCCACCCCCACTACCCAACCGAGTAACAAATGTGGGCTGCGGAGAGGGCACAATTACAATTCGTCCAGTAATGACTTGCGCAGCATTGTCGCCATTTATCAAATCGCCATTCACTGGGTTGAAAGCATTTCCGTCAAGCAAATTATTATCATACGCGTTGCATTGATTCCAGTTTTTTAATGTGACAACAAACTCTCTCCCAATATCAGTTGGGGCGGTTACTGGCACATTAACGGGTAAACTAATTTGACCGGGCGCTACTGCTGGATAAATTGGATTCCGAAAAGGTGCTGGATCCAAAAATGGAAACCCACCCGGAAATAAGCTGTTGACTTGAATGCCGGGTATCTGATTGGAGAATAACCCTGTGCCATAAATCCATTGTATCCACCGCGGTTCGCTGTTTTCGCGCGTGGCCCGCGGAAAACAATTCCATTGACTATTATCTATGAAAGATAAGTTGGCAGCAAACCCTTGACATACTCTAAACTCTTGAGGGTTGATAGAAATAACATCCTTTGTCCAAACAATTACCTGCGTAACAATTGGAACAACGCTTCCTCGGGGGTTACATGCATTTGAAGCATCGATTGTAAGATCGTACCCACAATTGACCGAAGCATTTGGATAGGTGTGTGCAATGGTAACTCCAGTCGGATCGACTTGCGTAAAAGATTCTTCTGGTGTTCCGTCTCCCCAGTTAATAAAATATTGAGTCCCCGGAACTGTTGAAAGGTACAGAGTTTGAAGATTGACCGTAAAAGGCGCACATCCCCTACTACTAGTCAAAAATTTAAAACCCGGCTCCAGAATTCCTCCGCACTGAGCGGCCAGCTGGTAAGTAAGGACTAAAAAAAATGAGAAACTTAAAATAATTTTTTTGATACCCATACTTAAGTCTATTAAGACTCAAGCCAAACCAGACATTACTTTATCAGATCAAATTATTAAAAGAAACCATCTCACGGAGCGGAAAGGACGGATGACTCGACCAGAAAATTAATTGGCCGATGAGATAACTTATTAAGCCGTTGATTTTAGTTCCAGAAACCGGCCTTGCTGTTGAAACTCGGGCATGGCAGAAGACGATTTTTGCGCTTTACACCCCGGTTCAAAGGCTTCGCTTCAAATTCATAAACCAGTGAAATCTCGTGAGCCCCTCCTGATGCAGAGGCCAATCCCGAGGTATTGAAGTCATAGCTGTAACCCACTGTTAGATTTTTAAGATAAATACCGATGGTAAAAATCATTGCGTCTTGCTGGATGGTATTAACGATGGTTGTTTCCCATGGCTTCCCTCGGTACCAAACTCCCAACGAAACAGGATCAATGTGGTAGTTTACACCAACGTCCATCTGAGAGATCAGCCCTTGAACTCGATAAATAAATGAAGGTGTCAAATACGAAGGTCTTGCCACCGAGCGAATACCACGGGAAAGCGTAATGCGCCCACCTCCATGTATGACCGTTTTCATCGGCAACCGGGTCTCTGTGCTTAAGATAGATAAATTAGGGTTGTTCATGTGACTAAACGCTGCGCCAAAAAACAAATCCTTGTTGTACAAGACGAAGCCCGACCCAAAATCAAAATATTGCGTGTTACCCAAGCGCTGAAAAGCCGGATCCAAGGTTGCCCCATTGAATTCTAATCCATCACCGAATGAAAGCTTATTTCGGTCGAGGCCATTAATACCATAACCAAAATTTAACCCAGGAGATAAAACCCATTTTTCGGATAGGCGGATCTTGTAACTGTAATTGAGACCCACCGTGGTTGTCCTCCACCCTGCCGAACCCATCTTATCCGTGGTGGCGATAATACCAAACCCACTTCTTATTTCGTCTACCCAGATATCATAACTGGCTGCAAAGGTGGTAAAAGCCTGCGGCAAATTAGGCCACTGAATTCGATGGATAAAGGTCGCCCTTTGCTGATTGGTAATTCCCGTAAAGCCCGGATTAAGATAGAGAGGTGACTGATAATATTGTGAAAACTGTGGATCTTGGGCGGTGACGTTGGTCAGCCCAAATCCTATTACCAACACACACAAAATACTTCTCTTCATCACCTTGTAAAGATATTCATTTTATCGAAGTAATGTTATATCGCCCACTTGGGTTGTTCGTTGCGTATCCGAGAAGCGAACCGTCAGTTTATACACATAAACACCCGTTGGCATCAACTTTCCGTCTTGGTTATACCCGTCCCAACCGCGCACCGAGTTCGTACTCTCAAAAATCAAATTTCCCCAGCGATCATAAATCTGCAAATTGTACGCATCCGAGTCATTTGCAATTCCCTTCACTAACGGCAAGAACACGTCATTAAATGTTCCATTTGCTCCTTGTCCGTTAGAACTTGGTCCATTTGGGTTGGGCGTAAAGGCATTCGGTATTTTGGATGCGCCACCTTGTTTAGCAATGATCTGTCGTTTTAATGTATCGGCACAAACCACCCCGTTGCCATGATCAAATTTAGCAATCAATGTAACATCGTATTTGCCTTCAATTGGGTAAGTATACTTTGGTTCAAAAAGATCCGAAGTGCTGCCATCACCAAAATCCCAACTATACATATTTGCTCCATTTGAAAAATTGAAGGTGGTCATTTCCGTATCCGGAACAAAAACAATATCTGGACGTAGATCAAATGAGGCCATTGGCAGATCATAAATCACAACGTCTTTGAGCGGAGCGATGGCGACTTGACCCGTGGCAGGAATAGACGTCCGATAAGAAACCGTGTATTTGCCAGCGGAAGTAATCTTAAACTCAACCGGGTCGGCCACATTCGAAGTAAAAGAAGCTCCCGTCTTTTGGTTTAATACGCGCCACTCATGCACGAAGCCGGTACCAATCACATTTTTTAATTTAATTGATCCTGGAAAACAAAGTTCCGTTGGGTCAATATCAAAGCTTGCAGTGATAGGCGGCAGAATGATCGTAATATTTTTTGTAAAGTCAGCAACACAACTTACCCCAAGAGCCTCAGCAACGATATTGGTGATGCTAAGAGATATCTGCTTTGTGCCAGGTGAAGTATACACTACGGGAATGGGAGCCAATGAATTTTGTACGAGCGTTGACGGTGTCGCATCTCCGGCAAGTCCAAAAACCCAATCATAACGGAAATTAACTAAGTCAAATGGAGTCGAGTTATTAGTAAAGGTTACAATTGAAGAACCGCTGTTAAAGGGAGGCACCACACCTTCACTAAAGTTTGCCACAACTCCTTTATAAACATTCACGGTTGTTACCACATCTGGTGCTGGGCAGTTTCCATTATTAGCCTGATAAACAATTTCTATGGGCTGGGGATTTAGTAGCCCAGTATTAGCTAGCGTGTAAACAACTGCAGGCGTGTTTCTAATATCATTCTGAACAACAGAACCTGCATTGCGCCAGAACCATCGATGCGAAGTTACCCCTAAGCTCTGATTAAACATTCTCACTTCTTGGCCGCTGCACAAGTCATTTCTGTCTGGATTTACACTGGTAAGAATGATGGAATTGACTGTTACAGTTTGTGTAGTGGTCCTCGCACATCCGTTAAAGGGATAGATCGCTGGATTCAATTGAACAAACAAATTGGCACTGTAAGCCTGATCTCTACTAGGGCTAAAGTTGGTGAAGGTGTGTTGAATAAGTTGGCCTGCTGCTGTTATCGCGAAAGTGCTATCAACAATATCGTTCGTGCCATCACGCCATTGCCATGTATACAATGGCCCAACTCCTGGAGCAATTTCTGCCACTCGATTGAAATTGAAACTGGCAGTATACGGACTACACGCCTTTGCAGGAGAAGTCAACAAAAATGTTGCATCAACATCACCGACTGTTACCACCGTAGCCTGGCCAGCAATATTTACTGGGCAACCAAATGCGTCCGTCACAGAAACCAGCGTATAGGTTGTAGAAGCCTGTAAATTACTGATGGGGATTACCTTAAAGTTTCCTGCGTTCGTAATACTTACGTTGGTGCTGGTAGTACCATCATTTTGGTTGTAAACGAAAGAGAAAGGTGCCTGCCCAACTATCTCTACAATCAAAATATCACTACCCTTGCCCTTACACATAAACACAGGCACGTTGGTAAAACTGGCAGTGATTTCGGGCGCCACCGAAACAATAACAATTTTCTGATCACCCTCGCATTGATTAGCGATTGCTCCCGGACCAAATACTCTTATTGTGTAGGTAAGGGTAGCTTGCGAACCGGTTGTGTTGTTGAGTGTTTGAGAAATACCAACTGATGCCCCCACTACAGGTTGCTCAATAATACCGGACAACCCATTCGGATTATCAACCGTCCAAGAATAGTTGGCGCCAACTACATTACTAAGTAGCGGAATTGTCAACATAGCTCCGTGGCAAACTTTGATCGTGTTCGGTATTGGCAAAAGTTTAGGTTTAGGATTAACCGTTACCGGGACTACGATGGGAGTTCCAGAACATCCATTGACACGAGGGGTAACCGTATAATTAACAATCACGGCACCATCACTGTTGGCAACGGTAGGCGTGGCAGAATTGTAGAATAGCGTTTGGAAAATCAAATTACCGGAACCTCCGGTTGCGCCAGAAATAACGGAAGGTGCTGACACAGTATAGTTAGCAATGGTATTCGCCACATCTGGAGTAAGGGTGATGTTAATAAAATCACTACTGCATATAGGGAGTTGGGCAGAAGCCACAATCGTAGGACTTGGATTAACGGTGAGCACCGCGCTAATATCCTCGCTGACACAACCCAAGCCACCCACCACTGATGCTCTAAAGGTGTAGGTCACCGTCTGAACATTAATGGTTGGGTTATCCCACACATCACCGATTTGTTCACCGTTTAGGTACGTAACCTTTGCAACAGAAGTTAACGTCATGCCACCAGTCGCTAGTGCGCTAATTTTTGTAAATTGAATGGTGCCTGCGCTCGGTACAGTAGTCGAAGATAAAGCCATGGTAGTAGGTACTCCTTCACAAACAACTTGAGCCGCTGGGCTGATCGACAACCTTGGCTTAGGATCAACCGTGATCGTAACGAGCGTAGGAGCTACAGCCGTACAACCAATGCCCCCCTTGGCACCTACGGCCTTGGGTGTGATGGTGTAGGTCACAGTCGCCACGGAATTAGTATTGTTCACCAATTTATCGGTGATCACAAACAAACGTGGCAAGTTAGCCTGGGCAGGGAAAAAGCCTGTCACAGCCGCAGGCGGTGTTGAAACAGCCGTATAATCAAATGTGATGCCACCAGAAGTAGGAACTGTATTTGAATCTACTACGATATTGGTTTGGCTTGGTGTATTTGGAGTGTCACTACACAATGATGCATTGGGTGGAGTAATCATTGTAATGGTTGGCTCTACGGTGAGCACAACATCTACTTGCGGCCCTCTGCATCCCGCAGCCGAAACGGGTTCTATTCTGTACGTTACTGTTCTAACGGTAGTGGAGAGATTTTCAAAGCGATCAGCCGAAATTTCGTTGATACCCACGCCTACTCTTGCTCCCGAATTGCCCGCGGTTTGAGTCAACGAAGGGTCTATGGTAACACTGATGATATTGTAATTGGCAGCGGCAATGCTAGCACCTGAACTTCCTAAAATGATTCCGTTCACATCCGTAGAGCAGACTGTTCTGCCCAATCCCGGCAACAAAGCAGGAGCAGGATTGATGGTAAGTGTTACAGTTGCCGGTGAACCTAAACAACCCGTAGCCGCTACGGGGACAATCGTATAAATGGCTTGCAACGGACCAGCCGAAGTATTGATGTACACATCATTGAAAATAGCATTGGCCAATTTACCTGCTCCAATGATTGCATTCGAAGGGCCAGCTGTCAATCCTGTAAAGGTAATTCCATTCAGGTTATACGTAACAGCAGCTACAGAGCCAGGCGCGACACCCAATGTAACATTAGCTGGCAGTCCACTACATACCGGAGTAGGGTTCAAGGCAGGATCTAATACTGGTTTAGGATCAATAGTAAGATTGATTAATTGAACTTGCCCTGCACACCCTGAATTGCTAATACCTCTGACTCCATATACAACTACTACAGCCGCAGCGGTAGTGTTCGTAAACTTATCATTGCGTATTAAATTGATGCCACTCGAAGTACCCACGACTATATTACCTACGCTAGCGGTAACGGTACCCGGCACCACCAAACTCATCAATTCATAAGCGGCCGCAACAGCCGAAGTGCCATTGGTACCTAACACAATATTTGTGATGTCATCGCTACATACAATGTTATCCAAAGTTGGGCTTACCACGGGCTCAGGATTTACCGTAACTGTAATGTTAAAGGCAACGCCCAAACAAGGCACGCCAGATTTGGGAACGATGCTGTAAACCACTTTCAACGGAATACCTGTTACGTTCGTAAACAGATCATTGAAGATGGCATTAGCCGCTAAGTTCGCACCCGTAGTAGGAGTTCCTGTTAAGCCAACATCTTGGTTTACCACTGACACATCGTAGAAAGCGGCAGCAATAGAAGTTCCGTTTGTGTTCAAGGTGATACCTGTAATCGCTCCACTGCAAATGGTTTTCAATGCCAACGATGGATCCATTACTGGCTCTGGATTGACTGTTAATACCACAACCAAAGGATCTCCTAGGCAACCAGCGGCTGCAACAGGAACGACTGTGTATTGAACGGTAAGTGCCGCATTGCCCCTGTTTATAAATTTATCATTTAAAATGTAAGAAGCTGTTACGTTATTGGCGGAAGCTACATTGGATGGATCAGCTACTAAACCAGCTGCCGCTACAATGGATGTGACATTGTACGTTGTCGCAGCTATGGAAGTACCATTGGTGTTAAGAGTGATGCCGCTGACTGACCCACTACAAACAGTTCTGTTAAGGGTTGCAGAAAGAACTGGCTCTGGCGTAATCGCTACGGTAACTATCACCGCATCACCCAAGCATCCGCCTGCACTGATTGGAACAACCGTGTAGGTAACATTAAGTGTTGTGTTACCAACGTTGTTAAATCTATCATTCAATAAATAAATAGCACTTACCCCATTTCCTGGTACGGGCGCATTTCCACCGGCAGCAGTTAATCCAGGCGCTATCGTGCGCGCAGTAATGTTATAGGTTGAAGCACCTATTGAAGTCCCATTGGTGTTTAGGGTTAGTCCGATAGGAAGGTCGCTACAAGCAGAAGTGTTGAGATTACCAAGAACCGGCTCTGGGTTTACAATTTGTTTTACGATTAATGGGTCACCCAAACAGCCACCAGCACTCACCGGAACCACCGTATAGGATACTTCAAGCGGATTGGCAGTTAGATTAGTATATCGATCCGTTGCTAAATAATTGGCAGCAACTCCTGTAGCAGGAATTACAGCAGCACTTACAATACTAAGTCCTGCTTGAATTGAGACTGATGCAATATTGTAGGTAGCGGCAGCAATTGATGATGGCTGCGTATTGAGCGTAATTCCACCCGCTATGTCGCTACAAACAGTTCTGTTTAAATTGGTCGCCACTACCGGCTCAGGATTAATGGTAACAGTAATGGATTGAGAGGCACCTCGGCAGCCACCAGCAGAAATCGGAACCACCGTATACACTACTGTTAAATTAGTTATGCCCGTGTTGGTAAATTGATCAACTGCTAAAAAGTTTGCCACCACTCCATTGGATGGAACGGTTGCATTCGCTACGGCTGCTGTTAATCCCCCCGCTATGACGCGAGAAGTAATATCATAAGTCGCGGCAGCGATTGAAGTACCATTCGTGTTGAGCACCAAGCCTGACGGAAGATCGCTGCATACACTGCGGTTCAGCGTTATGGATACTACCGGTTGTGGATCAATGATGATGGTTATCACGCGGGGGTCACCAGAGCATCCACTTGAACTAACGGGTACAACTGTATAGGTAACATTGAGAGAAGTCGCTCCGGTATTGGTGAACACATCATTGGCAAAGTAATTTGCTGCTACGCTTGCTGCAGGCACGGCAACATTACTTCCACCAGCCGTTAAGCCAGGAGCAATAGTTCGTGACGTGATATTGTAATTTTGTGCAGCTACAGAAATTCCATTTGTATTTAATGTGAGACCTATGGCTAGATTGCTACATCGAGATGCATCCAAAGAAGATGAAACCACGGGTTCGGGGCTAATAGTTACTACTACCACCTTTGGATCGCCAAAACAGCCGGCTGCGCTTACTGGTACTAGCGTATAGGTTACCGTTAAAGCAACTGCTCCCGTATTTGTAAAGCTGTCTGCTGTCAAGTAATTAGCAGCAACGCCTATTGCGGGAACCACCACATTGGCGCCAGCCCCTACCAAGCCGCCTGCTAACACGCGAGACGTAATGTTATAAGTTCCTGCAGCTACTGATGTACCTAGTGTATTCAGCGAAAGCGCCACAGGTAGATCACTGCATACTGTTTTGTCCAGACCATTTGCCACAACAGGCTCAGGATTGATGGTAATGGTGATTAGCTGAGGTTGTCCTGTACAGGGCACACCACTTACTGGTACTACCGTATAAGTAACCGTAAGCGCAACTGTACCCGTGTTGGTAAAGCGATCATTGGATAAGTAGTTTGCGGCTACTAAGTTGGCAGGCACCATTGCATTTGCGCCAGCAGGCGTTAAGCCCACGGCAATCGTTCTGGCAGTAACGTTATAACTCGCAGCCGAAACGGAGGCACCATTGGTAGCTAGGCTTAATCCAGTAACCACGTCACTACAAACAGTTGCATTCAATGTGGTAGAAACAACAGGCTCGGGATTGATGGTAATGGTTACTACTCGTGATTTCCCTAGGCAACCAGCGGCACTAACGGGAACAACTGTGTAGGTAACAACCAAAGCAGAAGCACCTGTATTTGTAAATCGATCTCCGCTCAAATATCCAGCAGCTACCCCGCTGGCTGGCACCGCTACGTTTGCACCCCCAGCCACAAGACCTCCAGCGGTGGATTGAGCGGTCACATTATACGTGACAGCAGCCACTGACGTTCCATTGGTGTTTAGAGAGAGACCAGTTACAAGTCCGCTACAAACTGTTGCGTCTAAGCTAGGTGAAACAACTGGCTCTGGATTAACGGTCATGGTAACATCTACAAATGCTCCCAAACAACCTCCTGCACTGATTGGCACCACGCGGTAAACGACTGTCAAAGCAGTTGCACCTGTGTTTGTGAACCGATCATTGGCGACAAAATTAGCATTGATTCCTGTAGCAGGAATTACAGCATTGGTACCCGCAGCAACTAAGCCGCCAGCGATGCTCACACTCGATATATTATAATTCAAGGCAGCCACCGATGTGCCATTGGTATTTAAGACAAGCCCTGTGGCCAAGTCACTACAAACGGTACGGTTTAACGCAGCAGATAAA